>NZ_DLSO01000014.1:49884-53209 GCF_002500165.1 Gordonia sp. UBA7860
GAGATCACGCCGACCGAGCCCGACCCGCCGACCGAGGGTCTTACCCGCTGATCGAGCCTGTCGAGATCACGCAGCCCGGCGAGACTCGAACTGCGGCAGCACCTCTGCGCGCACGCGGTGCTCGGTGGCCGAGCCGTCGATCGGCACGATGAGCACGGCGTCGGCGACCTCGGCCGCGTAGATGTCGCGGATCAGTGTGGCCAGGCCGTGTGGGGTGCCGACGTAACGCACGGTTTCTGCGGAATCACCCGCAACCGGCACCGAGGCGACGGACGCACGCGCCGACCCCGGATGCGGTGCGATCGCAACCTCGACAGCCAATGCGACCGAGAAGTTCGCGGTGTCACGGGTGCCGGCCCGCAGTAGCGAGCGGGTCCGCTGAGCGTCGCGCAGCGTCGAACGTCGTACGACGATGGGCAGTTCCGTCGCAGCGGCGTCGCCGACAATCGCAACCCGCAGCGCCGGGCGGCCGATGGTGATGACGCCGGTGTCGGCAGCGAGGAGCTGGTCGGCGAGAATGTCTGTCGGAGAACTCGATTGGATCGTCACGAGTGTGCCTTTCGGTGGTGGATGTCGGGGGCGTCGGCGCTGCGATCGCTCAGGCAGCGCAACGCGTGGAGCAGGCGGTCGACGTCGTCGGACGAGCTGCCGAGCCCGAAGCTCGCGCGCACGGCACCGTCGGGATGGCCGAGTCGGTCGAGAAGCGGGTGCGCGCAGAACTTTCCGTCGCGCACGCCGATGCCGTGTTCGGAGCTCAGGTACTCCGCGACCTCGCGCGGGGTGTGGCCGTCGACTGTGAAGCCTGCGATGCCGACGCGCTCGAGGCCGTCGTCGAAAACACGCAACGGGGTGACGCCGTCGATCTCGGCGAGTCCGGCGTCGAGTTGTGCGCACAGGTACGCCTCGTGTGCGCCGATCCACTCGTGTCCGAGATCGGCGATCGCGTCGCACGCGGCAGCAATCGCGATGGCGCCCAACACATTAGGAGATCCCGCTTCGTGACGCGCGGCGCCCGTATGCCACGACACCGACGCGCAGCCCGCCTCGACGTCGACATCTGCCGTGGCGCCTCCGCCTGCCAGATACGGCTGCGCGGCGTCGAGCCAGTCGGTGCGTCCGATCAGCACACCTGCACCGAACGGCGCGTAGAGCTTGTGCCCCGAGAAGACGAGGTAGTCGATGCCGTGACTGACGATCGACACCGGGCGATGAGCGACGAGTTGCGCTGCGTCGACGAGGATTCGGGCTCCGTGCCGGTGCGCGATCGATGCGAGTCGCGAGATCGGGAGGACCTCGCCGGTCACGTTCGACGCCGCGGTCACCGCCAGTAGCGCGGCGGGCTTGGCTGCCAGTTCACGCTCGACGGCGGCAAGGGTGTCGTCGATGGTCGAAGCAACTTCGACGATGCGGGTCCACTTGTCCTTGCGTTCGACCCACGGGAGCAGGTTCGCATGGTGCTCGATGTCGAGAACGACGACGTCGCCGGGCGTCACATGCGCCGCGAGGTTGATCGCGTCGGTGGTGTTGCGGGTGAACACGACGGCGTCGTCGGCGCGACCGCGGACGAAGCGTCGAACCGTCTCGCGGCACTCCTCGTAGCGGCGCGTCGTGACCTGCGACAGGTGTCCGGCGCCGCGGTGCACGCTGGCGTAGGTGCTCAGCGAGTCGGCAACGGCGCGCGCCACCGCGGTGAGCGCCGGGGCGCTGGCGGCGTAGTCGAACTTGGCGTAGCGCACCGTCGTACCGTCGGAAAGCGGCGCGCATTCGGCGGCGCCGACAACCTCTGCAAGTGGGGCGATAGTCGGGCTCTGCGTAGTCGAAATAGCCTTGACCTGTGAGAAATCGGTGTGCGAACGGGTGACGACAGCAGTCATCGAATAGTCTCCTTGGAATCCACGCTTGCCGTACCCACCCTGGGCACGGCCAGGTCGTCACCCGGAGCACCCCACCGCGGAGGAGGGTTGCCGACCAGCTAGCCGGGGCTTGTCGCTGGCACTCATGACCTGTTCCCAGGATCACCGACACGACGCTGAGCTGTCAACTTTCGCTCAGCGTGGACGAAAGGCGGCCGAGGGCGCGATCACCGAGCGTGTTAGTGACCCAGATTCTGTGCGCCAGCCTGATCGGCCTGTACGCGGTTGCACTTCCACGCAACCGGTAGCGTGAATCCATGCCAGCTTCGGAGGTATTCGTCCTGTCCAGGCCGCACGGCACGGTTCGTGCGCGCGGCGCATCAGCGGGATTCACCGATGCCACCGAGGCCGCCGAGGCGTTGCGTTCCGGGCGCATCGGCGCCATCACGGGGGCGATCGGGTTCACCTCGGCCGACGACGCCGCGCTGCTGGTTCCCGAGACCATCACGCACAGCGGTTCTGCGATCATGGGGAAAGCACCCGAACCCGCCCACGCCGAGCACGTCACGCTGATTCCCGACGCCGCGACGCATCGGGACCGGGTCGCACGTGCCATCGACGAGATCGACGCGGGGGCGTTGTCGAAGGTCGTGCTCGCCCGCGCCGTCGAATTCGACGTCGAACCGCCCGTCGACCCGGATCGACTTCTCGAGGCACTGGCGTACGGAAACGCCGAGCACTCTGCGTTTCTCGTCGACCTCAGCGTCGACGAGCACACCGACCCGCGAGCCCGATGGCTCCTCGGAGCGAGCCCAGAAGTGTTGCTGCGCAAGCAAGGTCTGGAGGTGACGTGCCGTCCCTATGCCGGATCGGCGGCGCGATCAGCAGACCCCGACGTCGATCACGCCGCCGGGCGCGCACTGCTGGCTTCGACGAAGGACCGGGCCGAGCACGCATTCGTCGTCGAGCATCTTCGTGATGCGCTCGAGCCGATCTGTCGCGAACTCGACGTGTCCGATCAGCCGTCGCTCGTCTCGACCGGCGAGATGTGGCATCTGGCGACACCGATTCGCGGTGTGCTGACCGACCCGACGATCACCGCCCTCGACCTCGCGCTGTTGTTGAGCCCGACCCCTGCAGTGTGTGGAACACCGGGAGATGTTGCAGCACAATTCATCTCGACCCACGAGGAGCGTCGTGGATTCTACGCTGGCGCCGTCGGATGGTCGGGCGCCGCCGGCGACGGCGAGTGGATGGTGACGATCCGTTCGCTCGAACTGTCCGACGACCGTCACCACGTCCGCACCTGGGCGGGCGGCGGCATCGTCGCCGGGTCGGAGCCGCAGGCGGAGCTCGACGAGACGTCGGCGAAGCTCGCGACCGTCCTGCGGGCGCTGGGCGTCGCCGAGCTCGGTTGACGCCGAGGCCGTGGGCGTTGTGCCCGGCCGACGCCCGCGCGGAAAGTAGGGGAA
>NZ_DLSO01000014.1:53515-78733 GCF_002500165.1 Gordonia sp. UBA7860
CGCGGAAAGTAGGGGAAGGATTGTTTCCCCGGGTTCCTGAGCCTTCCCCCGGCTACAACGCGAGCAAACGCACACGAGCCGAGGAAGAATCCCTTCCCCTTAGATTCTGCACGTCGGCCCGGCGCCCAACCACCAGCTCGGCAGCCGGCCCCACGCCCGACGCCGAAACTAGGGGAAAGATCGTTTCCCCGGGTTCCTGAGCCTTCCCCCGGTTGCAACGCGGGGGGGAAAGGCACAAAAGCCGAGGAAGAGTCCCTTCCCCTAGATTCTGCGCGGCGGGGCCCAACGGGTCAGTCCGACAGCCCGGCGGCCCAGCGCCCGGGCGAAAACCGCAGCCCTCAGAGCGACGCCGCGAGCGAGTCGGTCAGGATGTCGAGGCCGTGGTGCAGTTCGTCGTCGCTGATCGTCAGCGGCGGGGCGATCCGGAAGATGCCGCCCATGCCGGGGAGCTGGACGATGTTCATGTGCAGTCCGCGTTCGAGGCAGGCGGCAGTCACCTTGGCGCCCAGCGCATCCGCGGGTGTGCGCGACGCCTTGTCGGTCACGAGTTCGACGCCCTGCAGCAGCCCGCGGCCGCGGACGTCGCCGACCACCTCGACGTCGTCGCGCAGCCCGATCAGTCTCTCGCGCAACTGATCTCCGAGTTTGGCGGCACGCTCGACGAGTCCCTCTCGTTCGATGACGTCGAGTACCGTGAGGGCGACGGTCGCGGCGAGCGGGTCGGATGCATGCGTGGTGTAGAAGAGGAATCCCCGCTCGGCACAACGGTCTTCGATCTCCGCGCTCGTCACGACGGCCGCGACGGGTAGGCCTGCTCCGAGAGTCTTCGACAGCGTGAGAATGTCGGGGGCCACTCCGTCACGCTCGAATGCGTACATCGTGCCGGTGCGGCCGAGTCCGGTTTGTGCCTCGTCGAGGATCAACAACATGCCTCGGTCGTCGCACATCTGCCGCAACCGCGCGAGGTAGCCTTCGGGCAGTTCGATGATGCCGCCCGACGACAGAATCGGCTCGACGATGCACGCGGCGAGCGAACCGTTCGACTGCGTGTCGACGGCCGCGAACCCGTACTCCAGTTCGGCTTCCCAGTCGTAGGACCCGTCGGCGTTGCGGAACGGCGAGCGGTACGCGTTCGGGGTGGGAAGCGTGAAGTTGCCCGGCAGCGTGGGGCCGTAGCCGCGTCGGCCCGCTGAGAAGGTGGCAGCCGCTGCGCCAGAGGTCATTCCGTGCCACGACCGGTCGAACGAGACGATCTCGTATCGGCCGGTAGCGAGCTTGGCCATCTTGATCGCCGCCTCGTTGGACTCGGCTCCCGTGGTCAACAGCACTGTGCGCGTCAGGTTCTCGGGCAGCGTCGTCGAAAGCCGTGAAGCAAAGTCGACGACGGTCCTGCTGAGCATGCCACTGAACAAATGGTCAAGCGTGGCAACCGAATTCGACACCGCCTCAACGATCGCGGGATGCGAATGACCTAGCACGGCACTCATCTGACCCGACGTGAAGTCGAGGATGGCGTTGTCGTCGGAGTCGTAGACGTAGGACCCCGAGGCGCGTTCGATGATGCGCGGCGTGAACGCGGGAATGTAGCGGGCCAGGTGTCGCTGGGCGGCATCCCAGAAGGCGTCGTCTGTCATGGTCGTCCTCAAGATCGGTCGTGCGGATCATCCAACTATGGCATAGTCAGTTAGGACATTCATCTTTTCAGGAGCACACGACCCCGATGGGACCTCAGCCGCCGATCAGCGTCAGCGAGCACTCTGACATGCCCATTTACCGGCAGATCGTCACGCAGTTGACCTTCATGATCGAGATGGGACAACTCGGCGCCGGCGACCGCCTACCCGGTTCCCGGATGCTCGCCGACAACCTCGGCATCAACCGGAACACCGTCGCCAGGGCCTACGGCGACCTGCGCGCGGCCGGACTGGTCGAATCGCGGGGACGCGGCGGGATGGTCGTGCTCGCCGGCACGTCGACCCAGCCGCGGTCCGAAGCACGCGACACTGCCCGCGAGACACTGCAACGCGCGGTCGACGAGTGCCTCCAGCTCGGACTCTCCCCAACCGAAATCGGCGATCTCGCACTGAATCTCGCAGTCACGCAGTCCGATTCACCTCGCGTGTACTTCGTCGAGTGCAACGACGACCGCGCCGACTACTTCGCTGACGAACTCAGCGAGAAGCTCGGCGTTCGGGTCACCCCGCTCGTACTCGATCGCTTCGACCCCGATGCCGTCCCAGCAGACCTGGTACTCACCACGTTCTTCCACCTCGCGCAGGTCCGCGGGTTGATGAGTGATGGTGCCGAGGTGGTGGCCATCGTCGTCGCACCACACATCCGCACGCTCATGCAGATCGCCGACGTTCCGCCCGAACAGAAGGTCGGACTCTGGTACAACACCGCCGAACAGGCTGCGAGCGTAAGGGATTCACTGTCAGCCGCGGGCATCACAGACGTCACGATGCTCGACGGAACGTCCGACGACGAACTCGCCGGACTCGACGTCGTCGTGATCCCCAGCGAGACAGCAGAACTCGCCGACAGACTGGCTCAGCGGGTACGCGTCATCGAGTTCGGCAACGTCCTCGACGACGCGTCGGTGCGCATGGTTCGAGAGGTGTTGCGCGACCTACGGTCGGCGAGTCAGCCGAGCGCCTGATCCAGATCGCCGAGCAGGTCGTCGACGCCCTCGAGCCCCACCGAGAGCCGCACCACCGCATCGCTGAGTCCGATCGCCGCCCGACCGTCCGGGCCCATCGCGCGATGCGTCGTCGTTGCGGGGTGGGTGATGAGCGACTTGGAGTCGCCGAGATTGTTCGAGATGTCGATGACCTGCAACGCGTTGAGCACCTCGAACGCACGTTTCTTGCCGTCGACGCCGTCGCGGTCGTTGAGTTCGAACGTCACGACGGTGCCGCCGCCCGACATCTGCTTGGTCGCGAGATCGTATTGCGGATGCGACGTGATGAACGGGTACTTGGTCCACCGCACACGCGGGTCGGCCTCGAGGAACTCGGCGATGCGCAACGCCGACGCCACCGACGCGTCGACGCGCAGGCGCATGGTCTCGAGTCCCTTGAGTAGTGTCCACGCGTTGAACGGACTCAACGCGGGACCGGTGTGACGCATCAGAGTTTGTACCGGACCATCGATGAATTCCTTGGTGCCCAACACCGCACCACCCATCACGCGGCCCTGGCCGTCGATGTGCTTGGTACCCGAGTAGACGATCACATCGGCGCCGAGGTCGAACCCGCGTTGCAGCAGCGGTGTGGCGAAGACGTTGTCCAACACCACTTTTGCGCCCGCAGCGTGAGCAAGCTCAGATACCTTGGCGACGTCGACGAGCGTCTGCATCGGATTCGACGGCGTCTCGAAGAACACCGCGTCCGCGGGTGTCGACAGCGCCTGCTCCCACTGGTCGAGGTCCTCGCCGTCGACGAAAACCGTTTCGACGCCCCAGCGCGGCAGGATCTCGTTGCACACCACGAAGCACGAACCGAACAGGCTGCGCGCCGCGACGAGCCGATCGCCCGCCTTCAGCAGCGCGCCGAGCGCCACGAACACTGCGGCCATACCGCTCGCCGTCGCGAAGCATGCCTCGGCACCGTCGAGCAGGCGTAGGCGCTCCTCGAACATGGCTGTCGTCGGATTTCCGTAGCGGGAGTAGACAAATCGCTCGTCCTCACCGGTGAATGCGCGCTCAGCCGCTTCCGCGGAGTCGTATACGTAGCCACTGGTCAGGTAGAGCGCCTCGGAGGTCTCGAAGAAGCCAGAGCGAGCCAAGCCACCGCGCACGGCCAAGGTGTCGAAGGAGACGCCTTCTGGCAGATCGTGACTCACGACTGCCTCCACGGAAGATTCGACGCACGCCACCCGACGGCTCCGCGGTGGTCGTTCTCGTCGAGCCCACCTTCGAATCCGTCGAGGACGTTGTACGCCTTGGTGATTCCCGCTGCGGTCGCGGCCTCGGCGGCTCCGATCGAGCGATGACCCGAGCGGCACAGGAAGATCACTTCGTTGTCGTCACGAATACCCGCATCGCGCAGTTCCGCGATGAATGCCTGGTTGGGCGACCCGTCGGGGAAGGTGTTCCACTCGACGAAGACGGTCTTCTTCTCGATGACTTCCAGGTCGGGAACGCCGACGAAGGCCCACTCCGCCGTGGTGCGACAGTCGACCAGAACCGTGTTCGGGTCGGTCTCCAGCCTCTCCCAGGCCTGCTGGGGAGTCAGATCGCCTGCATAGGTCATGCCCTGCACACCTTCCACTGTGGGGAATTCGTCGAATAGTCAGGGTACTCGTGCGCGAGGTGGGCGTGCCTTGCGGCCCGAGCGCTCTCAGGGATCTCGGTGTCGGCCGTCCGCACCAATTCTTGTCGTCTGATCGTGCCAAATCCCCTACTCACCCCGCCGATCGATTCGTCATCACCGCAGCTTGGGCTACTGTCCCGCGGTAGTTGGCCGCCGCTGGCAGGCCCGGCGGGAAGAGAGAGCATGCGTGGCACGTGGGGCGTTCTGTTCCTATCTGTCGTCATGTGCGCGGCGGTCGCGGCGTGCAGCACGACGGGAACTCCGTCTAAGTCCGGAGACACGAGTTCCTCGTCGCCCGTCTCGGTCGGCGAGATCCCGCCCACCGCACTGATTGTTGACGCGTCCGATTCCATGCTCACCTCAGACGCTCCGGGACCACGCATCGATGCGGCCAAGACGGCAGCGAACTCACTTGTCGACTCGCTGCCCAACGATTCACAGCTCGCCCTGATCGCGTACGGAACAGGCACAGGAACATCAGCGAGCGAGTACACCACGGGTTGCCGCGACATCCGCACCCTCGTGCCGCTGGCAACCCTCGACAAGAACCGAGTGCACCAGGCCGTCGACTCCATTACTCCGCGGGGGTTCACGCCCATCGCGGCATCGCTCACCCAGGCTGCGACCACACTTCCCCCCACCGGACCAGCCGCCATCGTGCTCGTCTCAGACGGGGAGGACACGTGCGGGCAACCGCCCTGCCCGGTAGCCCGTTCGTTGGTTGCTCAGCATCCCGACCTCCAGATCTCGACGATCGGTTTCAAGACATCAGGCGAGGCTTCGGATCAACTGCGTTGTGTCGCAGCGGCAGGAGGCGGATTGTTCGTCCAAGCCGCGAACGCAGCCCAGCTACAGGCTCGCCTCTTGGCGACGCAGAATCAGGCGGCGGCGTCGTCGGCGATCAACGGAGGATCGTTGCGCGGCATCGCGATCGGCAACGGCTTGCAAGAGATCCGACAGTCGCACTCCGACTTTCCACTCGGCGGTCGACGCGCCGGAAATCAGACCATCATCGTGTGGCAGGAGTGCGAGTGGGTATTCGACACGACAGGCAGGCTTGTCGAAATTCGCCCGCAGGGAAATGCGCGGACCATCGACGGCGTCCGCGTGGGCGGCACACTCGGCGAGGCCAAACACTTCTACGGCAATCCTGTTGCCACGTCGTCGAATTCAGACGGAACCCGGAACTCGACGTTCGTGGCCGAGCCGGACACCACAACCGGATACCGCATCACCTCACAGGGAGCCGACGACGCGTCGACCATCACGAGGATCGTCGTCTGTGGTTGTGCGCCAAGCTCTTTGGCCACGTCGTCAGCGCCGGCGAGTGAGATCCTCAGACCGTTCACCAAGTCCGGCAACACCACACCCGGGTGGCTCAAGGACGCCACACACAACTCTGGTGGCTACTACGCCTGCACGATCAACCCCGTACCGGGTGCCGCCGAGGCTGGAATATCGTGGTGCTCGGGCTCTTCCGGTATGGATCAGGGTCTGTGCGCACCCTCATTCGACGGCCACAGCCTGCTCTGCGTGACAGACCCGTTCAGCAAGACGGAGTTCATCATCACTCCATCACAGCCACCGACAAGCGACCCCAAACCACCAGCGAATCACATCCCCTTCGGTCTCGAACTCGCCGACGGCACCCGCTGCATCTACGTGGCGTCGCGCGGCGTCGCACCGGGCAATAGCGCGCGCCCCGATGCTGTCGCCACATACAACTGCGGCGACAATCCCTTGCGTCCCACGTCGTACGTCTTCTCGGACAAGAATTCCTATCCCCTGGCGCAGTCCTCCACCGGCTGGACCGCGAAAGTCGGTGGCGCCAGCGGCGAATCGCTCCGAGACGTGGCGATATCCAAGGTCATCTATGTCGGATTCGGATAAGGAGAACCATGCGATCGGTAGCCCTATTCGCCAAGTCGCCGTGGCGTGCCCTGGTTGTCTCGGGCGTCGCCGCTCTCGTCCTGCTCACCACGTCGTGCGATAGACAGATCTCGGGAAATGCCGGCACGGGCACCGACACCCCAGCGGCCGCACCCACGGCATATGTGAATCCGTGCAATGGAGTCTCGGGCACCTGTGAGGTGGTGCGCAAGGTCGACGTCGACGGCGACGGCCAGACCGATGAGGTCGCGATCGCCTACGCGTCCGACCCGGCAAGTCCCCAAGTGGCATTCGGAACTTCGCACGTCACCACTCTCGCGGCGATCAATGGCAACGTTTTTCGCCTCACCGAAGACTTCAACGGCGTGCCGTACACGGCCCCCACCGAGATCTTTCGCGGCGCCTTCGCGATGAGTCGTGCGCAGGGCGCCGATATCGCCCTCCACCTCGCCATGGGCCAGGGAAACCCTGAGCAGTTCGCCGTGATCAGTTGGGATGGAAGCAAACTCGTCGCCCTCCCGCAGCCACCCGACCCCAACCAACAGGCAGCTCAGCGCACACCTAGCATCTGGTATCTCGGCTCGTCGCACGGCAAACAGCAATTCATCAAGTGCAAGCAGCCCGGCGAGATCGCTTTCGTTGATCTCAGTGCCGCAACGCAGGAGGGCATTCCCGTCCCCGGCGGCGGCAGGCGCGAGGAGAACTACTTCGTGTTCAGCGGAGATTCGTGGCAGCCCAACGGCTCGACCAACACAGCGGACAACAGCTTCTCCTACAGTTGGAGTCCGCACACCAACGGGTTCGATTGCCCTGCGCTCGGTACACCAAACTGACAGGAACATTCACTCCGACCCGAGCGCCGCAACGACGGCGTCGAGATCATGGCCGTCGGCACGCCTGATTGCCCATGTGTTCATGGGCATCGCGAGATCGGAGATGGGAAGAAGCGTGAACTCGGTGCGATCGATCGCGCGCATCGACTCCGTTTCCTCTGGAACCAAGGTGAATCGGTCACCGCCGCGGAGCATCAACGCCATGCCGGTGATGGTCGAGTAGCGGTGCGCCGCGTCGACGAGCACACCGAGATCGCGCAGCAGCCGCGTGTACGGCCCGTACCGCAAATCCCAGTGCCGCGGCCCGGACACCAGTGTCATCCCCCGCAGGTCAGCCGTCGTGATCGCGTCGGCCCCCGTGGATCTCGACGCGTCGACTACGGCCACCACTCTCGACGTCGCGAGCAGCGTGCCCACAAGGTCGGGATGGTGTTCGGGAAGATGCGAGATCGCGATATCGATCTCGCCGCCGAGAAGATGCTCCGGCATCTCCAGCGACGGCATCTGGGAAATGATCACCCGATGGGTCTCCTCCACCTGATCGGCGACCGCAGAGATACGTCGACGCTGTTCGTGTGTGAGCTCATCCGGCACGGCAAGCCGCAGGTCCGTGTGGTGGGTCGCGCGCACGGCGGACGGTAGCGAGTCGAGATCTGCGACGACCCGCTCGGCAAGCGGAATCAGCGCCCTACCTGCATCGGTGAGCGCGGTGTGATGCGTCGACCTGTCGAAGAGTCGGACGCCGAGCTCAGACTCCAGCGCCTTGATCCGTTTACTCAGCGGAGGAGCGGCCATGTGGAGCGACTCCGCAGCCCTGGTGAAGTTGAGCTCACGTGCCACGGCGAGGAAGGAACGCAGGTGCATGACATCCATGGAAATATCCAACACTCCAGATCGGGCCTGGTATTTCCCTTCAGGCAACACCGGAGTGTCTGAACTGGTCGTTCCCTTCCGCCCACAACGCTCCTAGCGTGGAGATAAACGAGCTCTCTTCGCTGGCGAATCGGGAGGCATCATGTTCGAGCATCTGTACGTTCTCAATGGCCGCAAGCACTCCATCCTGCGGGTCGACGCGACCGACGGCACCGTCGAGACCGTGACCGATCAGACGGGCTACCTGCCGGACGGGATCGTGACCACGCCCGACCGCATCTACTGGACAACGATGGGCAAGCCCACCCGCGCCGCGGTGACAGCCGGGACCTCGCCCGACGATGAATGGGATTTCAGTGCTCCGAACGGATCGGTGCGCACCTGTGCCCTCGACGGTTCCGGACAGACCGAGCTGGTTCCCGACGGGACCATCACCACCGGCAAGCAGCTCACCGCAGACTTCGACGCCGGCCTTCTCTACTTCTGCGACCGCGAGGGTACGACGGTCTATCGCGTTGCCACCGACGGCACCGCCCTCACCCCGCTGGTCCACAACACCCGAGACGACACCTGGACACAGGAATGCGTCGGAGTCGCGGCGGATCCGGTCGGCGGGTTCCTCTACTGGACGCAGAAGGGCCCGAGCAAGGGTGGTCGCGGGAAGATCTTGCGCGCGGGCCTCGACCTCCCGGAGGGCGAAACCCCCTCCACCCGAACGGATATCGAAGTGCTGTGGCACGACCTGCCGGAACCGATCGACCTCCATCTCGACCTCGACACCAACACCGTCTTCTGGACCGATCGCGGAGCAGCGCCCGATGGCAACACGCTCAATCGGGCGGCGATACCCGACAAGGGTCACGCGGGTGCCACCCCGGAGATTCTCGCCAACGGCTTCGACGAGGCGATCGGCCTGGCCGTCGACACCGACGCCGGGTTGGTCTACGTCAGCGATCTCGGTGGCTCGATCCGGTCTGTCGAGATCGGTCGCGACCACGCCGTACGCGAGATCGTCCATCTGCCCGGCTCGTCGTTCACTGGCATTGCCGGCCGCTGAAAACACCGGGACCTGAAACACGAATCATCCCTGAAGAAGCCTAATATTCACTGCCCCAACATCTCTCGAAAGAAGCACACGCGATGAGCAACTACGCGAAATCACTCGACGACGCCGACACACGGCCGGTGGCCGTCGTCGGAGCCGGCACACTCGGGCGTCGAATCGCCCTCATGTTCTCCACTCGAGGCGGCGAGGTGCGGATCTTCGACCAGAGCGCCGACCAACGTGACGCGGCCGCTCAGTACGTCGATGACACCATCGACGAAACACTGAAGATCATCGGCAAAGGCGTTGCGGGAAAGGTGATCCCGGCATCAACCCTCGCTGATGCGGTTGCAGGCGCGTGGCTGATCGTCGAGGCCGTGCCCGAGCGCCTCGACATCAAGATCCCGCTGTGGGGCGAGATCGACGCAGCCGCAGATGACGACGCGATCTTCGCGACCAACTCGTCGTCGTACGCGTCGTCGACGATGATCGAGAACGTGCAGAACCCAGAACGCATGTGCAACATGCACTTCTACATGCCGCCGACGTCGAACGCCGTCGACCTCATGTCCGACGGCGAGACCGCCCGCGACGTCCTCGACTCGCTTCTCGTCGTGCTACCCGAGTTCGGCATCCACCCGTTCGAAGCACGCAGGGAGAGCACGGGATTCATCTTCAACCGCATCTGGGCGGCCATCAAGCGTGAGTCACTCGAAGTCGTCGCCGAGGGCGTGTCGACGCCACACGACATCGACGAGATGTTCAAGATCAACTGGCACATGCCAACCGGCCCGTTCGCCATGATGGACAGCGTGGGACTCGACGTCGTGCTCGACATCGAAAACCATTACGCCGCAGAGAATCCGAACCTGCCGACCGGTCCACGCGAACTGCTCGAGCGCTACGTCGACGACGGCAAGCTCGGCCGCAAGACCGGCGAGGGCTTCTACACCTACGAGTGACTGCTGCACCTACCAGTAAACCGTCAGCTCTTGCAGAGCTTCCACGTGCCGTCGTCCTTCACCACGACGACGCTCGTGGTCTGCTTGTCGTCGGGCGTCTTGTCGAAGTGCCAGTGCACGCGGGCCGTCGCGCGGTCGCCGTTGACCGTCACGTCGGTGATCTCCGGAATCACGATGCGGCCCTTCGACTCGACCGAGGTCCGGTTCTGACTCACGAACTCCTGCTCGGAGATGAATGAGCTCGACGACGTGTCGGCGGCACACGTCGACTGCTTGAACTTGCCGTAGTCGACGTTGTTGCGCGCGGTGTAGTTGTCGTTGATCGCGAACTGAACCTGACCGGAATCGCTTGCGCGTTCCTCCGCCGGACGCAGCATGTTGGACAACACGACGGCGAGAATCGCCACCACCACGATGACCAGCGCAATCCAGAAGGGCCACGCGTCTTTCCAGGTGCGTGGGCGCTGGTCGTCGGCGTCGAGGTCACTATCGGGGTTTTTGCTGTCGGATGCACCGCTGGCCATGCCAGGCAGTGTAGTTGTCGTCGAATCAGGCCCGCGCTACCCCCGATCCGGACATCTGCGGCACCACATCTCGTAAGGTGACCCTAAGAGCGCCACCTACGAGAGGACCACCCCGTGCCCCATTCACGACACGTCCGCCCACTGCTCGCCGTGTTCGCGACCATCGCGGCGTCGACTCTGGTTCTCGTCGGCTGCTCGGCCCCCGACGAGAACGGCGACGCTGCCAGGTCGTCGGCTCCGGCGGCCGAACCCGGCGCGCTGCCGGTCACCATCGAGCACAAATACGGTTCGACGACCATCTCCACCCAGCCCACTCGCGTCGCCGCGATGGGGGTCGGCGACGGCGATACGCTGCTGGCCCTCGGGATCACTCCGACAACGATCGCGCCGTTCGCCGATCCCACACAGCGCAGCGCCCCGTGGAATGCCGAACTCCTCGGCGACGCCAAGCCGGTGATCCTGCCCAACGTGTCGGCGGAGTTCGGTGCGCAGATCGCCAAAGCGCTCTCGACCAACCCGCAGCTGGTGACCGCGGTCGGCGCGGCACCCACCCGCGAGCAGTACGACACCCTGAGCAAGGCAGTGCCGACCATCGTGCGGCCCGCGCGATACCAGGATTGGCAGGTGCCGTGGGGCGTCCAGACCACCGAGATCGGTAAGGCCGTCGGACTTCCCGACGCGGCGTCGAAGAAGATCGCCGAGTCAAAGAAGCACGTCGCCGATCTGGTTGCCCAACATCCGGAGCTCAAGGGCAAGACGGGTGTCGTGGTCACCGGGTCGACGGACGGTGGTGTCTCCATCTACGGGCCGGGTGACGGGCGTGCGCAGATGCTCGCCGACTACGGACTCAGCTTCCCCGAGTCACTCAAACCGACGATCACCAGCGGCTTCTATGGTTCGATCTCGGCCGAGAGGCTCGACATGCTCGATGCGGCGGACGTGGTCGTCACAGTGGACTGGTCGGGCGCGAATGCCAAGCTCAAGGCCGATCCGACGTGGAACCGCCAGGCGTTCGTGACGCAGGGCCGAACCGTCTATCTCGATCAGCAGGTCGGAAGCGCGATGTCGGTGCCGACGGTTCTGACGGTCCCGTGGGTCGCCGACAAGGCCGTTGCGCCCATCGCCGAAGCGGCAAGTAAGCGTCCGACGAGTTAGCGAGACTACTGAGGTAACCCTCACAGATGATTTTGGTTAGCGGTGCCCAGCGCCTACCGTAGAGGGGATAAGCGTCGACGCTCCACCGCACTCCAGCGACATACCTGGCGCGTCGAGAAACCCCTGAGCACGAGGTAGACGACACTCTATGACTGATCAGAGCCGCCCGCTGCGGGTTGCCATCGTCGGAGCCGGCCCCGCCGGCATCTACGCCGCCGATGCCTTGATGAAGTCCGACACCGCCAAGGATCGCGGCGTCAGCATCGATCTGTACGAGCGCATGCCCGCGCCGTTCGGCCTGATCCGCTACGGCGTCGCCCCCGACCACCCGCGCATCAAGGGCATCATCACCGCGCTGCACAAGGTCCTCGACAAGCCGCAGGTCCGTCTGCTCGGCAACATCGACTACGGCACCGACATCACGCTCGACGAGCTCAAGTCGCACTACGACGCCGTGGTCTTCTCGACCGGCGCCACCGACGACCGCGCACTCGACATCCCCGGCATCGACCTCGACCGCAGCTACGGCGCGGCACAGTTCGTCGCCTGGTACGACGGACATCCCGACTTCCCGCGCGAGTGGCCGCTCGAGCAGGAGAAGGTCGCCGTCATCGGCGTCGGCAACGTCGCACTCGACGTCGCGCGCGTGCTGGCCAAGACCGGCGACGAACTGCTCCCCACCGAAATCCCCGCCAACGTCTACGAGGGCCTCAAGTCCAACAAGGCCATCGAGGTCCATGTGTTCGGACGCCGCGGCCCCGCACAGGCGAAGTTCACGCCGCTCGAGCTCAAGGAGCTCGACCACTCGCCCAACATCGAGGTCGTCGTCAGCCCCGAGGACATCGACTACGACGAGGGCTCGGCCGTCGCCCGTCGCGGTTCCAAGATCACCGACCAGGTCGCGACGATCATCGAGAACTACGCGATGCGTGAGCCCAAGGAAGGCGCGATCCACAAGCTCTTCCTGCACTTCTTCGAGAGCCCGATCGAGATCCTCGGCGAGAACGGCGAGGTCGTCGGCCTGCGCACCGAGCGCACCCAGCTCGACGGCACCGGCAACGTCAAGCCGACCGGCAAGCACACCGACTGGGACGTCACCGCGGTCTACCGCGCCGTCGGCTACCTGTCGGACAACCTGCCCCACATCCCGTTCGACTCGCAGGCAGGCGTCATCCCCAATGAGGCAGGACGCATCTACGACGACGGCTCCCACCTCACCGGCCTCTATGCAACCGGGTGGATCAAGCGTGGCCCGGTCGGCCTCATCGGTCACACCAAGGGCGACGCCAACGAGACCGTCGAGTGCATCATCGAAGACATGGGTAACGGCGCACTGCTCGACCCCGCCAACCCGTCGGAAGACGCGATCATCGAGCTGCTCGAGTCCAAGAACATCCCGTTCACCACGTGGGACGGCTGGTACCGCCTCGACGAGCACGAGCGCGCCCTCGGCGCCGCTGAGGGCCGCGAGCGCGTGAAGGTCGTCGAGCGCGAGGACATGATCGCCGCATCCGAACCGCACAAGGTTCAGAAGGCCTGACGCACAGCGCACCTGACACACGGCACAAAAGAACGCCGACCGGATTCCGGTCGGCGTTCTTTGTGTGAGAGGGAACCGATCGCCAGGCGATCGGGGTGTATCAGTTCTGTGCGGCCTCGACTGCGGCGGCCGGAGCAGCCTGGTTGCCCGCGTTGTTGTTCGACGGCGCGACCTTCTGCGTGTTCGGGGCGGTTCCGTTCTCGCCCTTCTGCTGGTCGACGTTCCACCAGAAGCCCGCGTTGTTGAGAATGTTCTCCGTCTGGGCTCCGATGGTGTACCCGGAGATCGACGACGGGAAGCAGCTACGCCAGGTGGTCTCCGATGCCATGTAGAACTGGCCCGGCTTGAGCACACCTGCGGGCTGACCCTTGATCGCGGTCTTCTTCGTCGGCCCACCGAACTCGGTGACGTTCACGTTGGTCATGGTCGATCCGCCGATGTTCTTCACGCCCATCCAGCGGTGCATGCGCCAGCCGGGAAGGTTGTCCCAGGTGGGACCCCAGCCCTTGAAGTAGCAGTTGACTCCGCCGAAGAGGGCGAGATCGCCGGGACCGGCAGCTTGGGCGGGTGTCGCAGCAGCGACAGAGCCGGCGGCGATACCGCTGGCGGCAGCGACCGCGGCGATGGCGCGCTTCACAGACTTCTTCATGTCGTATGACCTTCCTGATTCACGTGTGTCGTCGTGCGTGTACCGACCTGCGAGCTGTCGACGCACCGGGGGTGCGACTGTGGACGTTCACCCCCGACGGTTCGTCCCGTCTGATCATGCTTATCGGAAACTCACAGGAACTTGTTACCGGCGCTGAACATCTTGCCCGTTTGGCAATCACTCCGTGACATCGGCCCCGCGTCGCGCCGCGACATGAACCCTCGGCCCGGAACCGGACATTCCAACTCAGGTAAGGTTGCCCTTCGTGCGTCGAATATCCGGCTTGTTGGTGATCGTTGCGGTCCTCACCGCGGCGGTCATCGCGTCGGTGATCATCGGCACGCGCAACGTCCCACCTGCGCAAACCTGGGATGCGTTCACCTCAGGCGTCAGTCAGATCTGGAACTCGATCATCCACCTGCGCGCGCCATCGGTCAGCATGCCCGACGACGTCGCGGGCATCGTGTGGGATCTGCGAATCCCGCGAACCGTGCTCGGCTTGCTCTGTGGTCTGGCGATCGGCGCCGCGGGTGCGATCACGCAGGGACACACCCGTAACCCCATCGCCGATCCCGGCATGCTCGGCGTCAACGCCGGTGCCGCGTGCGCTGTGGTGTGCGGGGTCTACGTGCTCGGTATCTCCTCGCCGATGGCGTTCATGGGATTCGGCCTTCTCGGCGCGATCGTCGCGTCGTGCGCGGTCTTCGGCGTCTCGGCACTGACCGGTACCGGCCCGGTCACGCTGATCCTCGCGGGCACCGGACTCTCGGCGATGCTCACGGCGATCACGTCTGCCGTGGTCCTCTCCGATACGGCGTCGCTCGACGCCTGGCGGTTCTGGAGTGTCGGCTCGACGTCCGGGCGCGGCATCGACATCTTCTGGGCGGCACTGCCCTTCGTCATCGCCGGGTTGGTCCTCGCGCTGGCGAGCGGATTCTTCCTCAACATCCTGAGCCTCGGCGATGAGATGACGACGGCGCTCGGCTCACGCGTGCTGGTGATCCGAGCGGTCGGTATCGCAGCGATCACACTGCTGGTCGGGGCAGCGACCGCCGCCTGTGGGCCCATCGTGTTCCTCGGGCTCGTCGTACCGCACATCGCCCGCGCGTTCACCGGGCCCGACTACCGCTGGATCATCCCCTACTCGGCGCTCATCGGAGCGACACTCATGCTGGTCTGCGACGTCATCGGACGAGTCATCGCCCGCCCGGGCGAGGTCCAGGTCGGCGTCGTCCTCGCGATGGTCGGGGCACCGTTCCTGATTGCCATGGTCCGCCGACAGAAGCTGACGAACGTATGACGACCGAGACCACACCCCAGACCACGGCCACTCCGACGCTCGAACGCCGACGTCTCGTCGTCCACATCGGTCCGTCGTCGTGGGTGGTGCGTCCCCGCATGGTCGCGGTGACACTCACCGGACTCGCACTGATGCTGCTGCTGTTCCTGTTGAGTGTCGGTGTCAGTGACTATCCACTGACGCCGCTCGACGTCGCGCGCATTCTGCTCGGTGGCGGCACGCGCATCGAGAACGTCGTCGTGCTCTCGGATTCCCTTCCCCGCGCTCTGGTCTCGGTCTTGGTCGGTTTCGCGTTGGGCGCTGCAGGCGCACTGAGCCAGTTGATTGCGCGCAATCCCCTTGCCACGCCTGACATTCTGGGTATCACGGCCGGGTCGAGCGCTGCCGCCGTGGCCGCCATTGCCTTCGCAAACGGTTGGGGCGCATGGCTTGCCGACATCGGAGTCCCCGCTGCCGCCCTCATCGGCGGTGTCGTGACGGCGATCGTCATGTACATCCTCGCGTGGCCGGGACGCAAGGCCAACCACGGCATCAACCCGCTCCGACTCGTGCTGATCGGCGTCGGCGTGACCTGGCTGCTGCAGGCCCTGACGTCGTTCCTCCTCACCCGCGCCGACATCAAAGATGTTGCCCGCGCACAGGTCTGGCTCGTCGGGTCGGTGTCGCAATCCACCTGGTCGAGTGTGTGGCCCGTCGCGATCGCAGTCGTCGTCGGCATCGTCGTGATCGCGATGATGTCCCGCCAGATCGACGCGCTGTCGCTCGGCCAGGACATGGCGCGCGGACTCGGGGTTCGCACCACCGCGGTGTCGACCACGGTGCTGCTCGTCGCTGTCGGATTGACCGCGATGGCGGTATCGGCAGCGGGTCCCATCGCATTCATCGCCCTGCTCGCACCGCAGATCGGGATGCGGCTGGCCAGGACACCGGTTCCCACACCGCTGCTGGCCGGGGTGATCGGAGCGATTCTTGTGCTCGCCGGTGATCTGTTGTGCCGCACGGTACTTCCCAGTGGACTTCCGGTTGGCATCGTCACCGCGGCGGTGGGCGGACCGTTCCTCATCTATCTCATGGTCTCGATGTCACGGAAGGCGACAGTATGAGCAGACTCGTCGGCCAAGGACTCAGCGTCGGCTACGACGATCGCGTCGTCATCGAGGGTCTCGACGTCGAGATCCCCGACGCCGCGGTCACGACGATCATCGGCCCCAACGGATGCGGCAAGTCGACGCTGCTGCGTGCCATGTCGCGCCTGCTGCACCCGCGCGAGGGCGTCGTGCTTCTCGACGGTGCCGACATCAACCACACCAAGCCCAAAGAGGTCGCACGCAAGCTCGGGATACTCCCCCAGAATCCCGTGGCGCCAGAGGGACTCACCGTCGCCGACCTCGTCGGCCGCGGACGGTTCCCACACCAGAAGTGGTACCAGCAGGCATCTCCCGACGACGAGGCCGCGGTGGCGTCTGCGTTGGAGATGACCGGGACGACGGACCTGGCCGATCGACACATCGACGCGTTGTCCGGCGGTCAGCGCCAGCGCGTGTGGATCGCGATGACGCTCGCGCAGGGCACCGACCTTCTCCTGCTCGACGAACCGACCACCTACCTCGACCTCGCGCACTCCGTCGAGGTACTCGACCTCGTGTACTCGCTGCGCACCGAACACGACAAGACCGTGGTGATGGTGCTGCACGATCTGAATCTCGCTGCCCGCTACAGTGATTCGCTGTTCGTGATGACGGCCGGAAAGATCGTGGCGCAGGGCACCCCCAACGAGGTCATCACAGAAGAATTACTCGACGACGCGTTCGGACTGAACGCGCGCGTGATCACCGACCCCGTGTACGGCGACCCACTGATCATTCCGATCGGAACCCGCAGTGCGCGAACCGAAGTCGGCTCGTCCGCAGGTGAACTGTCGAGCTGACCTCTCGAGCTGAGAGCTCGAGCTAGTTCGACGACCGACCGGGCGTCACCGGGCGACCATTCGGCGCGGCGGAGTGCGGCGCGGGTTGGCGCGACGGGCGAGGCGCGGGCTGCTGCGGTCGCTGTCCGGCCACGGGCGGACGCTGCGCCCCCGCCGCGGGCCGCTGTTCCGGCGCGGGCGGACGTTGGTCTGCCGCGGGACGCTGCTGTGCTGCTGGAGGGCGCTGCCCTGCCGCCTGCGGGCGCTGCTGTGCCGACGGCGGACGCTGCTGTGCCGACGGCGGACGCTGCGCGGCGGGCTGAGGACGTTGCCCCACAGGAGGTATCGGCGCCGCGGGCGGGCCGGGAGCACGAAGCGGCACCACGACGCCGCGTCGAGCAGGCCTGCCGGGAACGGGCGTGACGATCGACGCGGCCCGAACGGCACGTTCACGGGCGGTGGCGACGTCGTCGGCGGTTGCGGTGACCACGCCCATCCTGCGGCGGCGGAAACTCTCGGGCTTGCCGAAGAGTCGAATGTCGGTCTCGGGCAACGCAAGTGCCTGCGCGACGTACTCGAACCCGATCCCCTTCTCGTCGAGCTGGCCGTAGATGACGGCCGACGCCCCCGGCGACGCGAGCGTCACGTCGACCGGCAGGCCCAGGATCGCTCTGGCATGCATCTCGAACTCCGAGAGTCGCTGCGTCGCCATGGTGACGAGTCCGGTGTCGTGCGGGCGTGGAGAGACCTCGGAGAAGTACACGTCGTCGCCCTTGACGAACAGTTCGACGCCGAAAATGCCACGGCCACCGAGGTTTCCGTCGCCCATCGCCGTTGCGATACGTGCGGCGATCGACGTCGCGGCACCCAGCGCGAAGGCACTCATCTCGTGCGGCTGCCAGCTCTCGACGTAGTCGCCGTTGACCTGACGATGCCCGATCGGCGCACAGAAGTGCGTCACCAGTCGGCCGGTCGCGGGGTCGATCGCCCGCACCGTGAGCAGGGTGATCTCGTAGTCGAACTCGATGAAACCCTCGACGATGACACGCTCACCGGCAACTCGTCCGCCGGTCGTCGCGGTCCCCCACGCCTTGTCGATGTCCTCCGGACCGCGAACCACGGTCTGTCCTTTGCCCGACGACGACATCACCGGCTTCACCACGCACGGGTATCCGACCTGTTCGGCGGCAATCGTCAGCTCGTCGTGCGAACCGGCGAACAGATACGGCGACGTGGGCAGGCCCAGTTCTTCGTCGGCGAGGCGTCGAATTCCCTCGCGGTTCATCGTGGCCATCACCGCGGAAGCGGTGGGGATGACCTCTGCGAGTCCGCGGCGCTCGATGGTCGCCAAGGCGTCGGTGGCGATGGCTTCGATCTCGGGGACGACGTATGCGGGCGAGTACTTCTCGACGAGGCCGATCAGCGCATCGCCGTCGGTCATATCTATCACCTCGGCGTGATGCGCGACCTGCTGCCCGGGCGCACCCGGGTAGCGGTCGACAGCGATCACCTCGACGCCCAATCGCTGGAAGCCGATGATCAGCTCTTTGCCGAGTTCTCCGGCGCCGAGCACCATCACCCTTGTGGCGGTCGGCGACAGTGGCGTGCCGATGATGTCGGGCGGCCCCACGGTCGGCTGCGCGGGCGACACATCAGGTGTCGCCGCGCCGGTGGCGTGGTCGTCCGCGCTACTCCCGTTGATCGAGGTCATGGGAGCAATCTTACGTGCCGGATTTGCGCCGACGCGCCCCATCTCCCCGGTACTCATTCACTCGAACTCATCCCCGCGCACCCGACCGCCGCCTCAACACATCAGTCCGTGGTCAACCCATGACCTCGTGGATGTAGCACCAGCGCCAGCGCTCGCCCGGTTCGGCCGACCGCATGACGGGGTGGCCGACGTCGTGGAAATGGGCGGTCGCGTGCTGACGCGGGCTCGAATCACAGCAACCGACGTGGCCGCACTCGAGGCAGATACGCAGATGGGCCCAGTGCTGCTCGCCGAGTTGCATGCAGTCTTCGCAGACGCTGATGTCGCCGTGGGCGGGACCTGGGTCGGCTGCCGCGTCGATTCCGATCTCCGCGAGCTCCGGACATCTGGCCTCGACGCCCCCGGATTCGCCACGGGGGTCACCGGCACGGGTACGTGATCGACCGAACAAACGCATGCCACCTATTATCCCCGACGCCATCGCCGGGGACACCCGGCGACTTGATGATCGCGTCAAAGTCTCGAACTCGGGCTAGGTTTGCGCAGTGAGCGCTTCTCTTCTGCTGGTCGGGGTGCTGTCGGTGGTGATCGCGGCGCTGTCACGGCACTACAACCTGTCGGCGCCCCTGGTTCTGGTCCTCGCCGGGCTGGCGATCGGGTGGATACCGGGCCTGTCGGCGGCCGAACTCGACCCCGATTTCGTCCTGTTCGTCATTCTGCCGCCACTGCTCTACTCCGCGGCGCAGGACAGCTCTTACCAGGAGATCCGCGCGAATCGTCGTGCCATCGGCATGCTGGCCATCGGTCTTCCGCTCGCCACCGCGGTGGTCGTCGGCCTTGTGGCGTACGCGTCGGTGCCGCATCTGCCGCTGGCCGCCGCGCTGGTCCTCGGTGCCATCGTCGCGCCGCCCGATGCGGTCTCTGCCCAGGCGATCGGGCGCAGGGTCGGGCTTCCGCGGCGGATCATGACCCTTCTCGGCGGCGAGAGTCTGCTCAACGACGCGACAGCGCTCACCGCACTCCGGGTGGCACTCGCTGCCGCGGTCGGTGCGACGACGTCGGTGTGGGACGGCATCGAGACGTTCCTGCTCGCGGCGATCGGAGGTGTCGTCATCGGCCTGCTGATCGGCTACCTCGTGTTTCGCGTCCGCGACTGGCTGAGCGACCCGACGATCGAGACGGCCATCGGGCTCATGGTGCCGTTCGCGACCTACTTCGTCGCGGAGGAACTGCACACCTCCGGCGTGATCGCCGTCGTCGTCGCGGGGCTGTTCATCGGGCAGCGGTCGGTGCGCGTCGGCTACGCGACACGACTTCAGGACGAAGCCGTCCGCAAATCGATCGACGCACTCCTCGAGGCGTTCGTCTTCCTGCTGATCGGCCTGCAGTTGCCCGATCTCATTCGCGGACTCGCAGGGCAATCCTGGCTCCACATCGCATTCGACGCCGCAATGGTCCTGATCGCCACGATCCTTGTGCGCTTCGCATGGGTGTACCTGTTCACGTATGCGTCCCGACTGCTGCCGGGAGTTCGACGACGAGAACCTCCGCCCAAACCGTCGTGGCTGTTCGTCGTCGGGTGGTCGGGCATGCGCGGCGTCGTCTCTCTGGCCGCGGCGTTCTCCATCCCCCTGACAACGGAGTCGGGCGAACCGTTCCCCGCCCGCGCGGAGATTCTGTTCCTGACCTTCGTGGTGGTCGTCGGCACCCTGCTGATCCAGGGTGTCAGCCTGCCGTGGGTGATCCGACGTCTCGGTGTCTGCGACAACGACGACGCGACCGACCGGCTCGCATACGCAGCAGCACAGGATCGGGCATCACGGGAGGCCGAGGCCTACCTCGACACGATGGCATCAGACATCGGCGATCACGACCCGCGACATCTCCAGGTGGCGATGCTGCGCAAATGGATTACCACACAACGCAATACGGCATGGGAAGAGCTCGGGCGCGGCCCCGAGGACATCGGCGAGAGTCCGACGGCAGCCGGAAACCGCATGCGCAGCAAGATGCTTGCGATCCAACGAAAGGTCTTCATCGACGAGCGCGACGCCGGGCACATCGACGACGAGGTGCTGCGTACCGCGCTGCGTCGTCTCGACTTCGCCGAGGGCACCAACGACCGCGAGGCGTAACGGTCAGTCGTCGACCACCGCGGCGTAGACGCGCGTCTCCTCGGTGCGTCCGCGCAGCGACGTCGTCTCCTGCTCCTCCCAGTGCGCCGCTTCCTGTGGGTTCGCGACGTCGACGGTTCGCCCGGATGCCAACGGACGACGTGGATCTCGCTTGGCGAGTTCGGAAAGTCGGGCGCTCTCGTTGACCGGGTCGCCGATGATCGTGTACTCGAAGCGCTCGATCGCCCCGACGTTGCCGGCGACCGCAGGCCCGAATCCGACGCCGATGCCCGCGGAGAGTTCTGGTACCCGACGCTCGAGTTCCCGAGCGATCTCGCGGGCGGTACACAGCGCGGCGCCCGCGGCGTCGTCGAGGTCGATCGGTGCCCCGAAGATGGCGAGCACGGCGTCGCCCTCGAACTTGTTGACCAGTCCGCGCTGTTGCTCGACGGCCCGCACGATCACCGCGAAGAAGCGGTTCAAGATCTCGACCACCTCCGTCGGAGATCGTTGCGCGGCCAGCGTCGTCGAACCGATCACGTCGACGAACAGAGCCGCGACCGTGCGTTCGGTTCCGCCGAGTGCGGGGTCGGAGCTCAACGCCGCTTCGGCCACCTCACGACCCACGTGGCGGCCGAACAGATCTCGCATCCGCTCGCGCTCACGCAGGCCACTGACCATCGAGTTGAAGCCCACCTGCAGGTCGCCGAGTTCGGTGCCGTCGTAGACGACGAGGTCGACGTCGACATTGCCCGCCTGCACCTTGTTCATCCCGTTGCGGACACTCCGCAGCGGACCGGTGACACTCGTCGTGGTCAGCCACGTCAGGAGTAGTCCGGTACCGAGTGAGATCACCGCGAGCACGAAGACTCCGACGAAGAGGTCGAGCTTGCTGGTGTCCTTGCGGAACGCCCCGAATGACACCAGAAGCAGGATGCCGACGATGGGCGTCGCCGACCCGACGATCCACGCGACCACCGCGCGAGACAGCACGCCCGAACGCTTGCGACGTCGGTAACCCGCACTGATCAGATCCGCGGATACCGGTCGCAGCGCGAGCTCGATCAACAGGTACGTGACACCGACGACCACGGCACCCGACAACCCGATGACGAAGAACATCTTCGGGATGAGCATCGGGCTCTGGATCCCGTACATGATGGTGAACATCACGACCGCTCCGAGCCAGAGCGCGGCCTGTAGTCGCAGCAGCCTGCCCGCGACGCGCCTCGTCCGGCGTGCGTCGGACTTGGTCGGTGGCTGTCGTCGAATCGCCCACCGCAGGTCGCGGGTGATGGTGTAGGTACCCCAACCGATTCCGATGACGAACGCGAGCGCCACGTAGATCGGCACCGCGATGTAGTTGATCCACCACATCTCCGGCGCGAACGTCGACGGTTCGGGGATGCCGACGGACGACAGCGAGATGGTGACGACAGCACCGACGAAATTGGAGAGGACGATGGACCCGGTGAGGATCGTCTGGATACGAACGCGCCGTTTGGTCGGACCGTCGCTCGCCGACCCGAGCAGGACCGAGCCGTAGTCGCGTTCCCCCCTGCCGCGGATCATCCACCTACTGTGTCACAGGCAGCGAGTCAGCTGATCCGGATCATCTTCTTGTTGACGAACTCGTCGATGCCGAAACGTCCGAGTTCGCGACCGAAGCCCGAACGCTTCACGCCACCGAACGGCAACTCCGCCCCCTCGGCGCCGACGGCGTTGACGAAGACCATCCCGGCCTCGATCTTGTCGGCGACGCGTAGCGCCTGGTCGGCATCGGTGGTGAAGACGTACGACCCCAGACCGAAGGGAGTGTCGTTGGCCAGTGCGACGGCGGCGTCTTCACCCGAGACCTTGTAGACGGTCGCGATCGGGCCGAACAGCTCCTGCTTGGCGACGATCGAGTCGGGGTCGACGCCGGTCAGCACGCCGGGCGGGAAGTAGGCACCCTTGCGTTCTCCTGCCAATTCGAGGCTCGCACCGGTGGCAACCACCGAGTTCACCTGCTCCTCGAGACGCTCGGCGGCAGCAACCGACGAGAGCGGAGCCAGCCCCTCCCCTGCGGCCTTGACCTTCTCGGTGAACTTGACGATGAAGTCGTCGTAGACGCTCTCGTCGACGATGAAGCGCTTCGCGGCGTTGCACGCCTGTCCGGTGTTCTCGAATCGTCCGTCGATCGCGGCCGACACCGTTGCGTCGAGGTCGTCGGTGGACAGCAGGATGAACGGATCCGACCCGCCGAGTTCGAGGACGACCTTCTTCAGGTTGCGACCCGCGACCTCTGCGACGGCAGCACCTGCGCGCTCCGATCCGGTCAGCGAGACCCCCTGCACACGCGGGTCGGCGATCGCCTCGGCGATCTGCTCATTGGTGGCGTAGACGTTCACGTACGCGCCGGCCGGGTACCCGGCGTCGAGGAAGATCTGTTGCAGAGCGGCAGCCGATTCGGGGCACTGCGGGGCGTGTTTGAGCACAATTGTGTTGCCCAGCACCAGGTTTGGACCGGCGAAACGCGCGACCTGATAGTAGGGGTAGTTCCACGGCATGATGCCGAGCAGCACACCGACAGCGCTGCGTCGAATGAACGCCGACCCCTCGCCCTCGAGCAGCGCGATCGGCTCGTCTGCGAGGAACTTCTCGGCATTGTCGGCGTAGTACTCGTAGATCGCGGCGCTGAACTCGACCTCGCCGACGGACTGGTCGTACGGCTTGCCCATCTCGCGGACGATGATCTTGGCCAGCTCGTCCTTGCGCTCGGTGTGCAGTTCGCCGACGCGTCGGATCAGTGCGGCCCGCTCGGCGACCGTCGAGTTCTTCGACCACGTCGTGAACGCATCCGACGCCGCGGTGATCGCCGCCTCGACCTGCTCATCGGTGGCGGTCGGGTACTCCTTGACGACGTCGCCGGTCGCGGGGTCGACGACTTGGTACAAGCTCATTGCGATTCTCCTCGTCTGCACGCACGGCCGCTCGGCCGACTTCATCTACGAATGTAGTAGTCGACGAGGTCGCGCGCTGAGTGAATCGACAATTCTAGGGCGCTTACGTTGCGGAATCCGCAACATTCTCACTCAAGCAGTTCACTTTTCGGCGAAACCCGCGTCCGTTGGTGACGGATTCCGCACAGTCCGGCTCTTCTGCTCACCCGCGCTCGTCAGATGATGGCCCGACGGACGATCGTCTGGTCACGGCCGGGGCCGACGCCGATGCACGAGATGTGCGCACCCGAGAGCTCCTCGAGCCGCAACACGTAGTCCTGGGCGGTCTTCGGCAGGTCGTCGAACGTCTTGCACTGTGAGATGTCCTCCCACCAGCCGGGCATGTACTCGTAGACCGGCTTGGCGTGATGGAAGCCGGTCTGGGTCATCGGCATCTCGTCGACGCGCTCGCCGTCGACCTCATAGGCCACGCAGATCGGGACGCGGTCGAGGCTGGAGAGCACGTCGAGCTTGGTCAGGAAGTAGTCGGTGATGCCGTTGATGCGCGTCGCGTAGCGGGCGATCACGGCGTCGAACCAACCGCAACGGCGGGCGCGGCCGGTGGTCACACCGACCTCGCCGCCGGTCTTCGCGAGGTACTCGCCCCACTCGTCGAACAACTCGGTCGGGAACGGACCCGAGCCGACGCGCGTGGTGTAGGCCTTCAAAATGCCGAGCACCGTGGTGATCTTGTTCGGTCCGATACCCGACCCGACAGCGGCGCCGCCTGCCGTCGGATTCGACGACGTCACGTAGGGATACGTGCCGTGGTCGACGTCGAGCAGCGTGCCCTGCGAGCCCTCGAGCAGCACCGTCTCGCCACGTTCGAGCGCCTGGTTCAGCAGGAGCTGCGTATTGGCGATGCGATGCTTGAAGCCCTCGGCCTGGGTGAGGACCTCGTCGACGACCTGCGCGGGTTCGAGTGCGCGACGGTTGTAGATCTTGACCAGGATCTGGTTCTTGAGTTCGAGCGCGGCCTCGACCTTCTGCGCGAAGATCTTCTCGTCGAGGACGTCGGCCGCACGCACGCCGACGCGCGCGATCTTGTCTTGGTAGCAGGGCCCGATGCCGCGGCCCGTCGTGCCGATCTTCTTGTTTCCGAGGAACCGCTCGGTGACCTTGTCGATCGCCACGTGATAGGGCATCAGCAGGTGCGCGTCGGCCGAGATCATCAGGCCGGTGGTGTCGACGTCGCGGTCCTCGAGGCCGCTCAGCTCGGTGAGCAGAACCCCGGGGTCGACGACGACGCCGTTGCCGATGACGTTGTTGACGCCCGGCGTGAGGATGCCCGAGGGGATCAGGTGCAGGGCGAACGTCTCACCATTCGGGAGAACGACGGTGTGACCCGCGTTGTTGCCGCCCTGGTAGCGGACGACCCACTGCAGCTTCTCGCCGAGTAGATCGGTCGCCTTGCCCTTGCCC
>NZ_DLSO01000014.1:78965-79350 GCF_002500165.1 Gordonia sp. UBA7860
GCCCTTGCCCTCGTCGCCCCATTGGGCGCCGATAAGCACGATCGCTGCCATGTCCCCTACTCCTTTGCCGCGCGCATGCGGAACGCGCCGTAACGGACCTACCCTACTTGCTGACCGGGCAGAACCCTTGGCCGACGCCCCGACATCGACGTTGCGGCCCGACTACGCTCGTCGGCGTGTCCCATGCAGTTATCTCGTCTGAAGCCGTTTTTTCGGGGACGGTGATCGTCGACGACGCCCGGCAGTCGCCACCGACCCGCAAGGCGGTACGGCGAGTCGTCGAAGGCGCGCTTTCCGACGCACCGAGCCGGCTGATCGTCGAACCCGGCGACTGCGCATACCCCGACGTGCTGCTCGCCGAGGTGGTGGCGATCCTGATGATCTC
>NZ_DLSO01000015.1:0-40363 GCF_002500165.1 Gordonia sp. UBA7860
ACGGACACCGGTGATGATGACGCCAGGGGCGGTGATCGACCTCCCTGCGGGTCTCGCGCAGTTCACCGTCAACGTGTCGTGGAGTTCCGCGCGGCTCGCTGCGCCCGAAGTCGATGTCGTCGCATTCGAACTCGGAAGCGACGGCAATGTGCTCTCCGACGACGAGTTCGTGTTCTTCAATCGACCCGCCAGTCCGGACGGCGTCATGGTGCTCTCCATCGACGGCGACCGCGAGCAGGGGATATCGGTCGACTTGCGGGCCGTCGCCGACGATGCCTCCCGGATCACCGTAGGTGCGACGATCGAGGGTCAGACCTTCGGCGAACTCGGAGCGCTCGCAGTCGATGTGACCACACCCGACTTCGGAATCGCGAGTGCCGTGCTCGACGCCGCTACCACAGAGCGGTCGATGATCATCGCCGAGATTTATCGACGTCGCGGAGTGTGGCGCCTGCGGATGGTTGGGCAGGGATTCGACGATGACCTTGCGGGGTTTGCGACCAGGCATGGCGTCGAAGTCGACGACTGATCTCAGTCCTCAACTCGAATAGGTAGCCCCACCTGTCCGACAAATACACGCGGACGCCGGTTTGTGGCACATGTCCACTCGGTGTTCCCTACCCTTGACCCGTATGCGCCGTCCACCGCACCGCCCGCTCCTCCGCGCCGCAGCGCTGGCCATGGCGCCCGCGCTGATACTCGCGGCCTGCTCGTCGTCGGACAACAACGACGCCCAAGCGGCCGTCACCTGCGGCGAGATCCCGACCGGCACCCCGATCGACTCCAGCGCATCGGCCAAGGCATCACAGGACATCTCTACACGCCCTGAAGCCGCCACCGGGTACCGCACGGGCATGCAGCCCGTGCAGACCAACACCTACGCCGCGGCGACCGCCAACCCGCTCGCCACCAAAGCAGCCTGCGAGACGCTTCGCGATGGCGGCACGGCGGCCGACGCACTCGTCGCCGCGCAGATGGTGCTCGGCCTCGTCGAGCCGCAGTCGTCGGGCATCGGTGGGGGCTCGTTCGCGCTGTACTACGACGCGAAGGCCCACAAGGTCAACGCCTACGACGGCCGAGAGACTGCGCCGGCCGCCGCCACCGAGGACTACCTGCGCTACATCAGCCCCACAGACCAACGAGCACCCATTCCGAGTGCCCGCGCATCCGGCCGCTCCATCGGCGTCCCCGGCGCAGTACGGATGCTCGAAGAGATCCAAAACGAACATGGTCGTACCGCTTGGAAGAATCTCTTCAACCCTGCAGTCAGCCTCTCCGACAACGGCTTCGACATCTCGCCACGCCTCGCAACCGCAATCGCCGAATCCGCCAAAGATCTCAAGGCCGACGACGACGCCCGCTCGTACTTCCTCAACCCCGACGGAACGCCCAAGGCCGCCGGCACCAAGTTGACCAACCCCGCCTACGCAAAGACTCTGGGCGCCTTGGCAACCGACGGCGCGCAAGCCCTGTACTCCGGACCCATCGCCGACGCGATCGTCGCCAAGGCCGGCTCGACGTCGAACGGCATGACCCCGAGTCTCCTCACCACCGACGACCTCAAGAACTACAAGGCGATGCGTCGTGATCCGGTGTCGACGGAGTACCGCGGACACAGGATCGTCGCGATGCCCGGGCCGTCTTCGGGCGGCATCACTGTTGCCGCGACGATGGGCATCCTTTCCAACTTCGACATTCCGTCGATGCCCCCGACGGGCGTCGATCGCGACGGGGGACACCCGGATCCCGAAGCCGTGCACCTGATCAACGAGGCCGAACGCCTCGCCTACGCCGACCGCGACAAGTACATCGCCGACCCCGACTTCATCCCATTGCCAGGCAAGGGTGTTGCGACGATGCTCGATCCCTCATACCTGAAACAGCTTGCGGGACTGATCAAACCGAGTACGTCACTGGGTAAGGCGCAGCCCGGAGATCTCGGTGAGGTTCCGCTCGGCTCCTACACCGGCACAGAGCACGGCACCAGTCACATCACCGTCGCCGACAAGTACGGCAACGTGGCGTCGATGACCACGACCGTCGAGTCGGCATTCGGCAGCTTCCACATGGTCGACGGCTTCATCCTCAACAACCAGCTCACCGACTTCTCCGCCGAACCACGCGATGAGACCGGGGCGCTTCTGGCCAACCGGGTTTCGCCGGGGAAGCGCCCGCGGTCATCGATGGCGCCGACCCTCGTCATGCAGCCCGGGACCAACGGCGCGCCGGACACTTTGACCGCAGCTCTCGGATCTCCCGGCGGCTCCGTGATCATTCAATTCGTGGTGAAAACGCTTGTCGGAATGTTGGATTGGAAGCTGAACCCACAGCAGGCTGTCTCGATGATCGACTTCGGCACGGCCAACACCCCGACGTCGAACGTCGGTGGTGAGCATCCGTTGGTCAACACCGCGAACGACGGCGCCGACGATCCACTCGTGAAGGGTCTACGCGAACGCGGCGAACAGGTGTCGGTCGACGATCAGTCCAGCGGGCTCAGTGCACTGCAGCGCTCAGGCAACGGGTGGCTCGGCGGGGCCGATCCGCGTCGAGAGGGTGCCGTGATGGGCGACGACGCGTCGCTGAGGTGATGCGTGGTGCCACGTTTGAATGACCCCGGTTAACGTCTCGTCGTCGTACCACGACACTCCGTATGTCCAGGCAGTACCGAGGCGCTGAAGGAGAAGCGAATGGTGGCACAGCAATCATCGACAGGGCGCATCAGGACCTGGCGAGCCTTCGGGTCTCGAACTGCAGGGGCATTCATCGTCACCGCGAGCGCGATGGTCGGCGTCGGACTGGCCGCGGGGCAGGCATCCGCCGCGCCCTACAACCCGGCTCCGCCGGTCACGGTGTGCTCGACGACCTCCCAGAATCCTTACTTCCCGCCGCTGCCCGTCTCTAACCTCCTCCGCGTCGGCCAGTCGGGCCGCGTCGTCGAGAACCCGACGAGGCGGGTAATCGACTACGGCAAGGTCGATTTCGAATTTCTGAATGCCAACCAACTCTTCACGCCGGCCTTCGACCAAACCGTCCGTTTCACGTGGCGCAACCTCGACTCCGGAAAGACCGGAGTGGCGATCGGCCGCACGCCGGTCCGCGGTGAGGTGTCCATCGCGTACGCGGAACGCGTGCACACCGGCCCCGGTCGGATCGTCGTCAGAGCTGACGTGACCAACCGCGGTCAGGCCAACACCGGGTCGTCGGGCGCGGTCACGCGTACAACGTGCTCGGGAAGGTCCTTCGTCGTCGTCTGAGACCTGGCCGAGCCGCGCGATCATGTTGCGTGGGACCCTGGGTACCGAAAATGCCCCCGTGGATCCCACGCAACTGCTGAGTGTCAGTGCGTCTCGACCGTCCGCGCCAGAATTCCTAGCGTCGCGCGCAAACCGGCCTCGGGGATGATCGGGAACCGGCCCTTGATGTCCTCGTTGGTGACGCGGCTCCAGTCGTAGTACGACGTGACCAGCGTGCCTTCTTCGACCGGTTCGAGCCGGTAGCCGTACCGGTGATCGAGGGGCGGGCGGACCGTGCCGATGATCGTCCACTCGATCCAGCGGTCCTTCTCGAATCCCGTGATGATCACCCGGACGTCGTACTTGCCCATCGGGAGATCGTTGAGTGACTCACGGTCCATATGGACGACGAATTCGTCATCCACCGCGCTGACCGGCGAGCCCTCCGCACTTTGCAACATGCCTGAGCTGTCGATGGCGACGTGACCTCCCGGCGAGGTCAGAAGCTCAAAGATCGCCGATGGTTCGGCCCGGATCAGGCGGGTGATCTCGAATAGCTCGGGCATCGGATTCCTCAGCTTCGACGATTCTTGTCAGCGACACCGAAAGCCTAATCGCTGCCACCCCGAGAGGATCGAAGGCGCTGCATCAACAGATGTCGGTTTCGGAGTCGTTTCGTCCGATCTTGAGCTAATCCACCTGAACGTACGACAGTCCTGCAATCGGCGGCGAACACCCAGTCGCTCTGATTCGCGTCCCTAAGAATCGCGCAGATTCATACCCTCGGCGCGGCGTCGACCTGGAACTAACCTGGCATCGGTTACGAGCGTCAGCGCCCAGCCCTGGCTTGCTGACCAGCAACCCTCCGTCGTGGTGGGGTGCTCCAGGTGACAACCCGACGGGATTCGACCGCCCGTAACGACGACGCCGAGGACGAAGACCGAGAACTGTGACCACCGAACTCACCGCCGCGCACGCGCGCCCGCTCACTCGCGGGCCGGACGACGCGGATCTACTCTCCGCCAAGCTGGTCAAGGCCCGCAAGCCCGGCCAGTGGGTGAGCAGTGCGGTCGTGCTCGTGCTCGCGGCGATGCTGATCCACACGCTGGTCACCAACCCGCGATTCCAGTGGGATGTGGTCGGCAACTACTTCTTTCACGATTCGATCCTGCGCGGACTCGGCCTCACCCTGTGGCTGACCGCCGCAGTGATGGTGTGCGGCTTCGCCTTGGGCATTGTGCTGGCGGTGATGCGACTGTCGTCGAATCCCATCCTGTCGTCACTAAGCGCGGGCTACGTCTGGCTGATCCGATCAATCCCGCCGCTGGTTCAACTGCTGTTCTGGTACGAGCTCGCATCGTTGTACCCCCAACTGTCACTGGGTATTCCGTTCGGCCCCGAGTTCGTGAAGGCAGACACCGCGCACTTGTTCTCGGGTGTTCTCGCGGCCTTCGTCGCGCTGACCATCGACGTCGCGGCCTTCGCCGCAGAGATCGTGCGCGGTGGCATCCTGTCCGTAGACCGCGGCCAGGCCGAGGCCGCAGAAGCGTTGGGACTGAGCAGGTATCGCATCTTCCGCCGGATCATCCTGCCGCAGGCCATGCCCGCCATCGTGCCGGCGTCGGGAAACCTGCTGATAGGTCTGCTGAAGGCGACGTCGATCGTCAGCGTCATCGCGGTGCAAGATCTGCTCTATTCGGCGCAGTTGATCTACCAGCAGAACTACCTGATCCTGCCGCTACTGCTCGTCGCGACCATCTGGTACATCATCGTCACCAGCCTGCTGTCGATCGGACAGTGCTTCGTCGAACGCCACTACTCGCGCGGCAATCGCCGTACGCAACAGGGATTTTGGACGACGGTCCGTCAGAATCTTCCGCTGTTCGGCCGCGTGCGCACCGATCTGCGCCGACTCGACGACAGCGCGGTGCGAGCGTGAATTTCTCGATAGCGCGCCACAAACCTCTGCGCATCGAACGCGACGAGACTCTTCCCCTCGTGCGAGTCAGAGGTCTGCGCAAGAGTTTCGGACTCCACAAGGTGCTCGACGGCATTGACGTCGACGTCCCGACAGGCACCGTGACCGTGCTGCTCGGACCATCGGGCTCTGGCAAGTCGACGCTGCTGCGCTGCATCAATCATCTCGAGAAGCCCGACGACGGCTTCGTCGAGGTCGGCGGCGAGATCATCGGATACCGACCATCGGCAGGCAAGCTGCATGAACTGTCGCACCGCGAGATCGCGCGGCAGCGTTCGACAATCGGGATGGTGTTCCAGCAGTTCAACCTGTTCGGCCATATGACGGTGCTGCAGAACGTGATCGAGGGCCCGTTGGCGGCAGGCATATCGCGTCGCGAGGCGCAGGCACGCGCGAGCGATCTCCTCGAACGAGTCGGCATGGCCGGCCGCGAAGACGCCTACCCGCGCCAGCTCTCCGGCGGACAACAGCAGCGCGTCGCCATCGCACGCGCCTTGGCTCTCGAGCCGCGCCTGCTGCTGTTCGACGAGCCGACCAGTGCGCTCGACCCCGAACTCGTCGGCGAGGTCCTCGCTGTCATCCGCGATCTCGCACGCAGCGGCATGACCATGGTGATCGTCACCCACGAGATCGGATTCGCCCGCGAGGTGGCCGACCAGGCGATCTTCCTCGACGGCGGACGGATCGTCGAATCAGGGTTTCCCGCAGAGATTCTCGACGATCCGCAACACGAGCGCACCAGGGCGTTCCTCTCCGCAGTGCTGTGACGGCCATAGACCACCTGCACCCGGACGAGTCCCCACATGCAAGAACAGTTCTCACACAAAGGATCCAGATGATGACCCACCGCCCCCGCATCCTCACTCTGCTGGCCATCACGGCTGTGATCGGGAGCGTGGCGTTGAGCGGCTGCGGTTCGTCCGACGACCCCTCCGCGACCGCGGAGGCGTCTGCCGTTCCGACACAGGACATCACGACCAGCATTGCCAAGGACGATTCAATCAGTGCCGAACTACCCCAAAGTGTGCGCACGGCAGGCTCGCTGACCGTCGGGACCACTCAGACCCCGGGAACGTCGAATCTGCGACACGGCGGTGTGGTCGACGACAAGAACGTCGGGCTCGACCTCGACCTGCGCACCGCGATCGGCAAGGTCCTCGGCATCAACTGGAACGTGCAGTACGGCACCTTCGCCTCGATCATCCCCGGTGTCCAGAATGGAAAATACCAAGTGGGACAGGCGAATTTCGGTGTCACCGCCGAGCGCGAGAAGGTCCTCGACTTCTCGACCTACCTCAACGACGGCCAGGGGTTTCTCGGCTCGTCTCACGTAGACCTGCAAAAGGTCTCCACAATCACCGACGTTTGCGGCTACACCATCGCCACCACGCCCGGGTCGACCTTCCAGACCCTGCTCAGCTCGCACGTCGGCGACTGCGCGAAGATCGGCAAGAAGCCCTGGACTGTCCAGTACTTCAACGACACCGCCCCCATCTTCCTGGGTCTGGCCAACGGCAAGGTGGACCTCTTCTTCGGCCCGGTCCTGAGCCTGAAGTACGACGAAAAGCACGTCGAGGGAACCAAATTCCTCGGCCAGATCAGCTCGACGCCAGTCGGATTCGTCACCGCCAAGGACTCGGGCCTGGCCAAACCGCTGTCCGACGCCGTCAACAAGCTCATCAAGACCGGCGACTACGCCAAGATCTTCGCGAAGTGGGGTGTCCCGGACACAGGCGTCGACAAGTCGACCATCAATCCCCCAAGTAGTTTTTGACGCCGAGTACTTTCTGACACCCGCGCAGTCGCTGACGTCACCGTCATCCACGCAACTGGCCTCGCCCGCGGATGTCAGTCCCGTGTGGTTGTCTGAACTGCATGGGGGACAGGTGGACCACTGACGAGGTGCTGGCGCTCGCGCCCGACGCCTCGTCGGCCAAGGCCGGTCAGAAGCTGGCCACCCCGACGCCCTGGTCAGGCACCGGTGCAGCCGATTCGCTGGTGTGGGGTCACTGCAAGGGCAGCGGCAAAACGCCGTACCAGACCATCGTCGAACTCACCTCGCCGGCCTTCAAGTGCTCGTGTCCGTCACGGAAGTTCCCGTGCAAACACGCTCTCGGACTCCTGCTGCTGTGGGCACAAGGTGAAGTTGCCGATGCCGCGCAGCCCGCTGACCACGCCGCAGCATGGCTCGCCGCGAGACGCGAGCGGCAGTCCGCCGCGCCCGCGCAGCCGGCCGCCTCCAAAGATCCCGGCCGCGCGGCCTCGACCGCAGCGCAACGCGTCCGCCGTGTCGGCAGCGGTATCGACGAATTGCAACTCTGGCTCACCGACCAGCTCGGCCACGGCCTGGCGGGCACCGACGTCGACGCCTACGGCCGATTCGACGGCGTCGCCGCACGGCTGGTCGATGCCCAGGCCCCGGGGTTGGCGTCCAAGATCCGAGCGCTACCCGAGTTGTTCGCGGGACCCACGAGCGGCGTCGACTGGCCGGCACGCCTACTGGAAGAGTTCGGCAGCCTGTGGTCGTTGAGCGCCGCACATCAGCGGCTCGACCTCCTACCTGCCGATCTCGCCGCCACGGTCCGCCGACACATCGGCTATCCCGTCGCCAAAGCGGATGTCCTCGCCGCCGAGGGCATCACAGACACGTGGTTGTGCCTCGGCCGTCGAGACACCGACGACGACCGGCTCCAGACTCGGCGAACCTGGATCTGGGGTGCGAAGACCAAGCGCTTCGGTGTCCTGCTCGATTACGCGCCCAAGGGCGGCGTATTGCCGATGCGTCCCAGGGTGGGCGCAACGCTGGTCGCGGCGATGCACTTCTACCCGGGCTCGCCTCTGCTGCGCTGCCTCTACGACGACGCAGAGTCACCGCAGCCCGACGCAGAGTCACCGCAGCCCGACGCACTCCCACATCCCGATCCGCTCGGCATGCTCGTGCTCTCCGACATCGCCGCGGCCAGGCGCGCCCACGCGCAGGCGATCGCCGACGATCCGTGGGCGCGGCGGTGGCCGGTGGTGCTCGACGCGCGACTCGGTCGCACCGTCGCGGGCCGACCGGCGGCAATCGATCACACGGGCGACGCAATCGACATCCTCGTGACGGGCGAGCGCTGGCCCCTGCTACTCGCGCTCACCGGAGGCGCGCGGGTACCGATCTTCGGGAGTCTCGGAACAGACGGACTCGACGTCGAGTCGGTGATCGTCGGCGGCGGTGTGGTCCGCGTATGAGGATGGCTGCCGTATGAGTACCTGGGACGAGGTGGTCTCGGCCGCGCTCGTCGGCGTCCGCAGCCGACCGATCACCACGCACGGCGTCGATCCCGTGATCGAGGCGCATCTGCCAGATGAAGTCGCTGACCCGGCGGTCACAACCCTGCAGATCGCGGCACTGAGCGCCGTCGCACGGTGCGCGAGCGGGCCGCCGACGATCGCTGCCGAACCCATCCCCGCCTCGCCAGACGACCCGAGGCCGCGCATCTCCGATCAGATCGCAGGCAACCTCGACCGCGCGATGATGCTGTCGCCGCAGCTCGAACTCTGGTGCTTCGACCTGCTCGCGCGGTCGCACGTCCGGCCTCCCGCACGCATGCTCCCGACGCTCCTCGCCCGTACCGCGCGCAGGGTCGAGATCCGCGCTGCGGTAACCACTTTCGTCGGTCCACGCGGACGATGGCTGGCCGAACAAGCCCCCGAGCTGAAAGCCGTGCTCGACGCCCCCTCGACGTCGGGCGACATCGCAGATACCTCCGCGTGGACCCATGGCGAACCCGACGAGCGTGCGTCCTACCTGCGATCGCTGCGGGAGCGCGACCCAGATGCTGCGCGAGAACTCCTCGAATCCGCATGGCGCACAGAAGACGGACCCAGTCGTGAACTGTTACTGCCCATCCTCGGTCGCACGCCGTCGTTGTCCGACGAGCCCCTGCTCGAGCGCGCGCTCGACGATCGGCGCAGCAATGTCAGGACAACTGCGGCCGGAATTCTCGACCACATCGACGGCTCGGCGCACCAGCAGCGCATCCTCGACGCGGCGTCGAAATTACTGTTGCTCAACGAAGAACGGCACCTCATGCGCCGACGCCCCGTGCTGCAGGCGACGCTGCCTACTGAGCCGAATGCGGCGCTCGCACGCGACGGACTCACGCTGACCGTGCCGTCAAACGCAAGGCGTGGGGTCGGCGCCCACGTGCTCGCGCAGCTGGTGTCACGGATTCGGCCGTCGCTCTGGGAAAAAAGGTTCGCAATGTCACCGGCGCAGATCGTCGCAGCAATCGGTTCTGACCAGAGCCCGCTCGTCGTCGGATTGAGCCACGCCGCAGTGACATTCGACGATCGGCGCTGGGCGACTGCACTGATGACACACCCCGATGCGCTACCGGTCGTCTTCGTGGCCGCCGATCCGCTGGAGGTGTCACGTGCCTTCGACGACCTACCCGACGACCGACGCCTCGCGGCTCTGCGCGTCCTGCCGACCCCGTGGCCGGAGAACATCGCGCACGCCTCACTACGCCTGCTCGCCGCCACCGTGTCGGGAACCGCGCGCAGCGGGCCCACGGCAGAACTGTTCGACCTGATGTCGGTTGGCCTCCCGGCCACCGATGCGTGGCGCGACGCCGTGCGTGCGGTGGGTGCGCGTGTCGCGACCGCGCCCGCACAGTTCGCCCGCCTGGCCGAGTCCATCCGTATCCGTATCGTCCTCACGAGGGAGTTCGCATGACCACTGCAGACGATCTGCTCCGACCACACGCCGAGCAGCTCTACGCCGACGAACTCGCGGCACTGGCCCGCACAGACACCGCTAGCCGCCCTGCCAATTGGCTGCTGTCGCCGTCGGCGGTCGTCACCTACCTTCTCGGCGGCACTCTCGACGACGGCACGGTGATCTCACCGAAGTACATCGGACCCCGACGGCTGATGGAGGTGGCCGTGGCGACGTTGGCCACCGACCGCGCACTGCTCCTTCTCGGGGTGCCCGGAACAGCGAAAACCTGGGTGTCCGAGCACCTTGCGGCAGCGATCAGTGGGACGTCGACGCTGTTGGTGCAGGGGACGGCAGGCACGCCCGAGGAGGCGATCCGCTACGGCTGGAACTACGCCCGGCTGCTCGCCGAGGGACCGTCGAACGAGGCACTGGTGCCCTCACCGATCATGGTGGCGATGCGGGAGGGCAAGATCGCGCGACTCGAGGAGCTCACGCGTATCCCCTCCGACGTGCAGGACGCGCTGATCACCATCCTCTCGGAGAAGACGCTGCCGGTGCCGGAACTCGGGATAGAGGTGCAGGCCACCAAGGGATTCAGCGTGATCGCGACGGCCAACGATCGTGACCGCGGAGTCAACGACCTGTCGTCGGCGCTCCGACGCCGCTTCAACACGGTGGTGTTGCCGCTGCCCGCCTCGGCCGAGGACGAAGTCGATATCGTGACTCAACGTGTTGCTGCACTGGGAAAGTCGCTGGAGCTTCCCGAATTGCCCTCTGCCGCAGACGAGATCCGACGCGTGGTCACCGTCTTCCGCGAGTTGCGCTCCGGGGTCACCGAGGATGGGCGGTCGAAGGTGAAGCAACCCAGCGGCACACTGTCGACCGCGGAGGCCATCTCGGTCATCACCCACGGCATCGCGATGTCGGCACACTTCGGCGACGGCGTGCTCCGGCCCGCCGACGTGGCAGCGGGTATCCAGGGCGCGGTGATCAAAGACCCGGGAGCCGATTCGGTGATCTGGACCGAGTACCTGGAAAGCGTTGTGCGAGAACGCTCCGACTGGGCCGACTTCTACCGCGCCGCGCGCGGGGCGCTCCGCTGACCCGCATGTCCGCACCTCTCGTCGACTCGCACGCCCCGCCGGGTACCTACGTGCTTGGCATCCGACACCACGGGCCGGGTTCGGCCCGCGCGGTACGCAGCGAACTCGATCGCATTGCGCCAGACGCCGTTCTCATCGAGGGGCCTGCCGATGCGTCGGATCTGATCCCAGCCGTCGTCGACCCGGGCATGTCGCCCCCCGTCGCCCTCCTCGGATACGCGGCAGACGATCCGTCGCGTGCCGCGTTCTGGCCGTTCGCCGAGTTCTCGCCGGAATGGCAGGCCATGCGCTGGGCGGTGCGCGCCCGAGTGCACGTCGCGTTCTGCGACCTTCCCACGACGATGGTGCTCGCACACCGCACCGAGACGGGTCAGACACCCGCCGACCCGACTCCGGGGGAGCCGCGCGAACCCGGTGAGGATGCGCCTGGTCGGGTTCGGATCAACCCGGTGCGCACGCTTGCCACCGCGGCCGGCTACTCCGACCCGGAGCGCTGGTGGGACGACGTCGTCGAAACACGCGGCGAAGCAGAAGGATTCGCGGCGATAGCCGAGGCGATGGCCGCGCTGCGCGAGGACGACTTCTTGCGCTCGCCCGACGAGTCCGACCCGGAGGAACTCCACGACGAACGCCGCGAAGCCCACATGCGTCAGGTACTCCGCACGACGTTGAAGCGGCCGGGTGTCGAACGCGTCGCCGTCGTCTGTGGTGCATGGCATGCACCGGCTCTGTCGGGGAAGTTGCCGCCCGCTGCCGGCGATACACGAATCCTGAAGGGAACGCCCAAGGTTCGTAGCAAGGTCGCGTGGGTACCGTGGACCCATTCGCGCATCGCCAGCGCGTCCGGGTACGGGGCGGGTGTGATCTCACCGGGTTGGTATCACCACTTGTTCACCACGTCCGACGATGTGATCGTGCGCTGGCTGATCCACCAGGCACGACTGTTGCGCGACAAAGACATCGACGTGTCGTCGGCCCACATCATCGAGACTGCACGACTGGCGGAAGCTCTCGCGGTGATGCGACACCGACCGCTGCCTGGATTGGCAGAGGTCACGGAGGCGACCCACGCCGTGATGCTCGACGGCGATACCGGACTGTCCGACATGATGTATCGCGAGGCCGTCATCGGGGAGCGGCTCGGATCGGTTCCCGACGACGCTCCCGTTGTCCCGCTGCAGGCCGATGTCACCGCGACGGCGCGGTCGGCGCGACTCAAGATCGATCCGGTGGCCAAAGAGCTGGCGTTGGATCTTCGCAAACCGGCCGACATGGCCAAATCCCTGCTGCTGCACCGGCTCCTCGTGCTCGGCGTCGAGTGGGGCGAACCCCGCGACGTGACCGGAATGGGCACATTCAAAGAGGGCTGGATCGTCGCATGGCGACCCGACTACGTCATCGACGTCGTGATGGCCTCGGTGTGGGGCACGACGGTGCTGGGCGCCGCCACCGCCAAGATCGTCGACAAGGCAACGAGCGCCGACACGTTGGGTGAGGTCACCGAAGCGTTGGAGTCGGCACTTCTCGCCGAACTCGTCGATGCGGTGGCGCCTGTCCTGACCGCACTCGACGAGCGAGCCGCCGTCGACCACGACGTCGCGCACCTGATGCAGGCACTACCAGCACTCGGACGCGCGCAGCGCTACGGAGACGTCCGCGGCACCGACACCGCCTCGCTGCACCTCGTCGCATCGTCGTTGCTCACCCGCATCTGCGTCGGCATCCCCGCCGCCATCTCGAGTCTCAACGATGACGCTGCGAAAGCCCTGAAAGCGCATCTCGACGCCACCCACGAGACGGTGGTCCTGCTCGACGAGCAGGACATGGGCCGCTGGATCGGGGCACTGCGCACGATCGCCGACCGGTGTGATGTGAACGGTCTGTTGGTCGGCCGAGCCACGCGATTGCTGCTTGACGGCGGACACATCGATGCCGCCGACGCCGCCGGCCGGTTGCAGTTCGCGTTGTCGACGGGAGCCACCCCGACGTCGAAAACCCAATGGATCGACGGCTTTCTGGGTGACGGTGGGCTGCTGCTCGTCCACGACCGCGATCTGTTGGTGATCCTCGACGAGTGGCTGAGCACGCTCGGCGAGCGTGACTTCACCGACGTTCTGCCGTTGCTGCGCAGGACTTTCGGGCTGTTCGACACTTCGGTGCGTCGCAACATCGGCAACCGGGTCGCATCACTCGACCGCACCGACGGCCTTCCGGCCAGCACGACGACCTTCGATCCCGATCTCGCCGCGCCTGCGGTGCGCGTTGTCGCCGACATATTGGGGTTGCGATGACCGACGGCACACGAGACGTGCGCGCCAGACGCTGGCGCTTGGTGCTCGGAGATGCAGCGGCAGAACAACTTCCGTCGCTGACCGGCTCCGATGCCGCTATGGACGGTGCGCTGTCGGCGCTGTATGACGCCGACGCGTCGCGCAGGGGTGGGTTGGGCAAGTCGGCTCCGTCGGTCGCCCGATGGCTCGGCGACATACGAAAGTACTTCCCGCAAACCGTTGTTCAGGTGATGCAACACGACGCCGTCGAGCGGCTGAACCTGTACTCGCTGCTCGCAGAACCCGAACTGATCGATGCGGTCGAACCCGACATCGAGATGGTCACCACGCTCATGGCACTCGGGCGGGCGATTCCGGCGAGTTCGAAGGCTTCGGCGCGAGCGTTGGTGCGCAAGGTGGTCGACGAGGTGGAACGACGCATCGCCCACCGCACCCGAAGCGCAGTCGGCGCAGCCATCGACCGCGCAGCCCGGGTGACCCGACCGATGTTCCGCGACATCGATTGGAACGCAACGATCGCTCGCAATCTGCACAACTACTTACCGGAGTACAAGACCGTTGTTCCCGAACGGCTCGTCGGCCACGGTCGCCGTTCACAAATGGTCAGCAAAGACATCGTCATCGCGATCGACCAGTCCGGATCGATGGCCCAATCGATCGTGTACGCGTCGATCTTTGGAGCGGTGATTGCCACGATGCGGTCGGTTCGGACGTCGTTGGTGCTCTTCGACACCGAGGTCGTCGACCTCACCGGTCAACTCGACGACCCCGTGGACGTGCTGTTCGGCGCGACGCTAGGCGGCGGAACCGACATCAATCGCGCGATCGCTTACTGCCAAACCCTCATCAGCAGGCCCAATGACAGCATCTTCGTGCTCATCTCGGACCTGTACGAGGGCGGAATCCGCGACGAGATGCTCAAGCGGATCGCGCAGCTGCAGGCCGACGGCGTGCAGGTCATCGTGTTGCTGGCGCTGTCGGACGAGGGAGCGCCGTCGTTCGATCGCGACATCGCAGGAGCGCTGGGTGCCATGGGTGTTCCGGCGTTCGCGTGTACGCCCGACGCCTTCCCGGAGTTGCTCGCCCTCGCGATCGGGCGCGGCGACATCGTCGGATGGGCCGATGCCAACGAACTGGCACAGCGTGGCATGGAAGACGAATGAGGCTTGGGCGCCGGGCGGGTGGCGTCAGCTGGTCGCTGCGCTGGCGGTCCCGTCGAGTGAGGCCATGTACTGGCTCGCTATCGACAGAATGCGTCGGCCGCGCTTGGATTCCAGCGAATGCATGTGCCCGTCGGGAAGTTCGCTGTCGCTGGCGAGGTGCATCAGGATCGCCGCCAACGACGACGCCGTGCGGCACGGAATCACGAGCAGCGTCGCGTTTCGGTGGGAGCCGTTGAGCGTCATGAGCGGCGGAACCGTCGGAGAGTCTGCAGAGTCGAGACCGGGGTAGCGCCGGTAGCTTTGCCAGTGCACGGATATCGAGGTGACCTCGCCGAGTCGGGGCGCCGCCGCACCGGACAGACTGCTCAGTTCATCGGCGAGGTTCGCAGTGTACGGATACCACGCCCCGGCGATCGGGGCGCTGCGATCAGTGGTGAACCGAACCCGGGTGGGACCCAACGTGACCACCGGACACTCTCCTGACCGGCTGTGACGCCGCGTTCGCCGGTGACCAAAACCCGACGGTGACCAACACACGACCACGCGAGTACGTCGGCTATGAGTGCAAATCAGTTGAACCAGACTATACGCCCATGACCTGCGAAAAGTCGGCGCGGCCCTACACTTGCACATATGGCGATAGTGAACCGCGGCTTCGTCGGACGCCGCGACAGGATGGCCGATCGGCTGCCGCCAGGACAGTATTCGACCCTCGACTTCCCGGTCTTGTCCGCAGAGCCGACGCCGGTGCTGCCACTTGACTCCTGGCGCTTGACGATTCAGTCGTCGGATCATCGTGCACACAGTCTCCGGTGGCGGGACTTCCTCGCCCTGCCGCACCGGGACATCACGACCGATATCCACTGCGTCACACGGTGGTCGAAGTTCGACACCCGTTGGCGTGGAGTTGCTTTCGACGACTTGTTGGCGGTACTCCCGTGGCCACCGGACGCCTACGTGATGGCACATTGCTACGGCGGATACACCACCAACGTGCCGCTTACTGATCTGACAGATGGAAGGGGCTGGCTGGCAGATACCTTCGACGGTGAGCCGCTCGCGCCTGAACACGGTGGCCCGGTACGGCTGCTCGTACCGCATCTGTACTTCTGGAAGAGCGCGAAATGGGTTCGGCGCCTGCGGTTCATGCCCCATGACGCTCCTGGATTCTGGGAAGAGCGCGGCTATCACATCTACGGTGATCCCTGGCGTGAGCAGCGCTACTCGTGACAGTGAGGGAGTGTTGACAATGCGCTGGCAGATCACGACGGTCGTCGGGGCAGAGATGCAGACTCCGACCGCGAGATCGCTGCGACTCGCGCTGAGTGAACCGATGAGCGCCGATGCAGGCGCACACGTCGACATCCGGCTCACCGCGGAGGACGGATACTCGACGGCAAGGCCATACTCGCTTTCCGACGTCCGCGAGACGCGCACCATCGAGGTGACCATCGAGAAGGTCGACGACGGCGAGGAGTCGCCCTACCTCGTCGACATGGTCGAGGTGGGCGAGCCGCTCGAGATCAGCGGACCCAACGGACAGTGGTTCACGTGGGACCCGTCGAATACGCGGCCGGTCCAACTGATCGGTGGCGGCTCGGGGATCGTGCCGCTGATGTCGATGATCCGTCTGCGCGAGGTGGCTGCCCCGTCTACTCCGTTCAACCTCGTGTACTCGCTACGTACGCCGCAGCGACGGTACTTCGCGCGCGAACTCGATCAGCTTGTCGAGCACACCAGGTTGCCCGTCAACGTTTTTCACACCCGCGAGGGTGCGGAAGGAGAGACGCGCCGTCCCAGGCGCGTCACGGCGGCCGAACTCGCAGCGGTGACGATTGCGCCGCAACGAGAGCCGACCGTCTACATCTGCGGACCCAACGGGTTCGTCGAACACTGCGCACGAGCGATGCTCGACATCGGGCACGACGCCGGGCGAATCAGAACGGAACGATTCGGATAGAGACGGAACGATTCGGATAGAGGAGACGCACGATGGCAACGAAGAACGCCTTGATCGTCGGGGCATCACGGGGATTGGGGCTCGGACTCACCGAGCGCCTCTGCGAACGCGGTTGGCATGTGGCGGCGACCAGCCGCCACGCCGGCGGCGATCTGGGTGCGCTCGCCGCACGGTCCGATGGTTCGCTGACCGTCGAGAACGTGGATATCAACGACACCGACTCGGTTGTGGCACTGCATGACAAACTGTCCGACACCACCTCCGACCTCATCTTCGTGAATGCGGGAATCACGCACGATCGTTGGGAGACCGTTGGCGACGTCTCGACGGAGACGTTCGATCGCGTGATGGTTACGAACGCGCTCAGCCCCATGCGATTCGTCGAACGATTCGCTGACCTCGTCCCGCCAACCGGAACAATCGCAGTGATGTCGTCGGGGCAGGGGAGTATCACGAACAACACTCGCGTGACTGGGTGGGAGATCTACCGGGCGAGCAAATCAGCACTGAATCAGCTGATGCGGAGCTTCGCGGCCAGGCACTCCGACGACCCGCGCACGTTGCTCTTGATGGCGCCGGGATGGGTCCAGACCGATCTGGGTGGCTCCGACGCCTCGCTGACCGTCGAGCAGAGCACGCGGGGCGTCGCCGACGTCTTGGAAGCACAGGCGGGTGCGGGCGGGCTGCAGTTCTTGGACTATCGAGGTCAGACTGTGCCCTGGTAACAAACGCGGGCGGGGCTAGCGCTCGCATACACCTACTTGTCAGACAAGTACATGTATGCGTAACGTGTCGGTGCATCACCCCGAAGGAGTCTCACAATGCGCACGCTCGGAACCAGGCGGCCCGGAACATTCAGAGCAAGCACGACCGCGGGGCGGGTCGTCGAACCGTCCGTGCCCACCCAGCTCGGGATCGGTGCCACCGGTGGTGTGATCGGCGGACTGCTCGGCGGCGGTAGCGGGGTGTTCTACGTGCCCGCTCTGGAGAAGGTCACCAACCTCTCCCGGCATACTCTCCACGGCACTGCCGGCGCGGCGAACATCGCCGTTACCGGCGTCGGAGCAGCCACGTTCGGACTGGTTGGCGGATCCATCGATTTTCGGGCGGGGACGGGAATGGTTGTCGGCGCCACGCTGGGTGCGGTCCTGGGCGCCAAGCTGATCTTGCGCATCCCGGCGCTCATCCTGCGTTGGCTGTTCGTCGCAATCCTCCTGTTGACGTGCCTCAAATTGTTTCTCGACGTCTCAGGGCACGACCCGATGCAGGGATCGGCCGTCGTGCCCGACAGCTGGCTTGCGAGTCTGTGGTACGTCGTCCCGGTATCGCTGATTCTCGGATTCGTGATCGGCGCGTGGGCTGCCGGGATGGGTCTCGGCGGCGGCCTGCTCGCTGTTCCGGCCCTGATGTTGCTCTTCGGTACCGAACTCCCGACCGCGGAAGGAACGTCGTTGCTGATGTTCTTCCCCAACGTCATCGTCGGAACCATCACGCACGCACGCCAGGGCACCGCCGACATGCGACTCGGCCTCAACCTGAACATCGGTGCGCTGCCCGGTGCAGTCGTCGGCGTGCTGATCGCACTCGCGCTGAACGTCAAGATTCTGAGCATCGTGTTCGCGGCCTTCGCGCTGACGATCGGTGTGCGCGAGATGTACCGGATGTGGCTTGAGAGCGTCGCGCGGCGCCGATCGACCGCCGAGGTCGCGGGCCTATCATCAGAACGAACGGTGATGGACCATTCGAAACCAATCGACAGAGACACAACGGACTAGGACCTTGGAAGCACTTTCGCGCGTTCCGCTGTCGGAACAGGCAGCACGTGCCCTGCTCGACGATGTTCGGCGTGGACGCTGGGAGGTAGGTGAGCAGCTTCCCGGCGAGGTGTCTTTGGCACGGGAACTATCCGTGGGCCGCTCCACGGTCCGCGAAGCCATTCGACGCCTCGCAGCGCGTGGAGTGCTCACCACACGGCAGGGCGTCGGCGTCTTCCTCGCCGCGACCGAACCCACGCAGCCGTGGGATCAGCTCGCCGAGATCGCGGAGATCACCGACGTCTTGCAGGTCCGGATCGCCATCGAATCGCGGGCTGCCGCTCTCGCCGCAGCCAACCACACCGACGACGACGCGCGCATCATCCGAACGGCGTTGGAGAATCGCAACGCTCTGCTCGGCGGAACGCCGCAAGCGCTTGCCGCAGAGGATATTCGACTGCATCAGGCAATCGTCGTGGCGTCGCACAACGACCTGCTGGCCACACTCTTCGACGGCCTGCGGGCGCGGCTGGTGGGGTCGATGACCGACATGCTCACCATGATGCCGGTGGGTCGACCAGACGCCGACGAACACAGCGCGGTCGTCGACGCCATACTCGAGCGCGACGCCGACCGTGCCGAAAGGCTCACGCGTGCACATCTTCTGGGGCTGGCAGACTCGCTCGGATCTGACGCGCGAACCGAAGTGTGAACGCATCGATCTGGTGGCTACGGACCTCGGAGTGATGCATGCATCGACCGAATGTAGCGCGAGGACCCGACGACCACGGTCAACCATGAACCAGGCCTCCCGTTTCCAGTCATTTTTCGCTCTGCCTTGGTAAGCGAACTGGGCTTTTGCGGCCGGGTGCGCGCAGAAATGACTGGAAGCGGGAGCGGCCTAGTGGTCTCGACAAGCTCGACCATCGGGGGGCCGCTCGACCATCGGGGGGCCGCTCGACCAGCGTGGGGACCGCTTGACCAGCGTGGGGACCGCTTGACCAGCGTGGGGCCGCTTGACCAGCGTGGGGCCGTTTGACCAGCGTGGGGCAGCTCGACCAGTGGCACCGCCGCTCGACCGGCGGCAGGCACAGTTCGACCAATGGCGTCACGCGACAGCCAGCGCGTCGACAGGCGCGACGGCCACGGCCCGACGGCTCGGCGGCAGCGAGGCGGCGATCACGACGACGGCGGTGCCTGCGATGATCGCGACGAGCGCACCCCAGGGCAGTCCGACGGGGATGCCCGACGTCGCCTTGCCGATGAGCGACTGGCTGCCGACGGTGCCGAATATGATGCCGAGCACCAGGCCGGCGATCACCGCAGTGCCACTGAGCGCCAACGACTCGCGGACAACCATCGCGCGCACCTGCCGCGCAGTGAATCCCATGGCACGCAACATCCCGATCTCGCGCGTGCGGCCGATCACCGTCAGCGACATCGTCGACACGAAGCCGACTGCCGCGATAATCGCCGAGATGGCGATCATGGCAAGCAGAATCGCGGTGACAACCGACAGGGAACGCTCGGTCTCGGCCATCTCGGCGGCCGACATGTCCCAGCCGTGGACGGACTTGGTCAGTGAGCTCATCCCCGACGCGATGGTGGTCACCAGCGTCACGCCGACGAGGAGTCCGATGGTGGAACGGGTCGTCCGTCGCGGGTCCGACACAGCGTTCTTGCGTGCCACGATCGACGGAGCGCTGGCACCGAACGCGGCACCTATCCACCGGACCAGTTGCGGCACAATGCGTTGCGCGCCGATCAACACACCCGTCGATACCGACGCGGCACCGAGGAAGGCAACTGCGAAGCCGGTGAGATTGCCGAACTCACCGAGGTAGCATGCGAGCGCCAGCAGCAACGCACCAATCACGATTGCGCCGCAGGCGAGGACCGTCCGGAACGTACCGACCTTCGACCGCGCACTGTGCGCCACCGCGGCACGAGTAAGAGTCGACCGTGTGCCCACCCGCGCAGCGATAGCCGCGATCAGGACCACCGCAAGGCCTGCCGCGAACACACCCAGCGGCAGGAGTGGATAGTCGCCTTCAGGTAGCTTTCCGTTGTGCAGGAGCACTTCTCGAACGATGGTCATGACCACTGTCGCGCACACGATGCCGATCACGGCTCCGATGGCTGCCACCGTGACGACGGCCCTGGTGAGTCCCGCTCGCAACTGGCGTGCACTCGCGCCGATCAGCCGCAGCAACCTCAATTGTGCTCGGCGACCGGCGATGACAGTGTCGACACCGGAACTGATCACGATCCCCGAGACGAACAGGGCAATGCCGATGAAGACCGCAGCAACCACTGCGAGGGCCGCGCCAGCAGAAACGCCCTTCTTCTCCGACAGCACCGACAGCATGCTCGCGGCGTCGACAAGTGTTGTGCCGTAAGCACTGGCGAGACAGGCGACGATGCCGACCGTCGACAACTCGCGTAGCGATCCGACGGTCAGCCGTGCTGAGGTGGCCTTCATGCCGAGACCCCCTGCAAGCCGATGAGAAGATCGGAGATCTCACGCGCTCCCAGTCCGCGGTACTCGCCGGTGATCTGACCGTCGGCGAGCATGATCACACGATCGGCATACGACGCCGCGACAGGATCGTGCGTCACCATCGAGATGCCCTGCCCGTACTCGCGCACCGCAGTGGTCAACAGGGCCAACACTTCTCGGCTGGTACGTGTATCGAGCGCGCCAGTCGGCTCGTCAGCGAGAATGATCGTCGGACGCATCGCGAGCGCACGCACAATGGCGACGCGTTGCTGTTGACCGCCAGAGAGTTCGGACGGTAGGTGGTCGAGGCGTTCGTCCAGCCCGAGCGACCGCACCAGGTGCGCGATCCAGTAGCGCGTCTGCGCGTCGAGCCTGACGCCGGCGAGTACGAACGGCAGGTGGATGTTCTCCTGCGCGGTCAGCGTCGGGATGAGATTGAACGACTGGAAGATGAATCCGATGTGTTTGCGGCGCAGCACTGTTCGTGCCTCGTCGTCGAGGGACCCGATGGGATTACCGTCGACCCAGATCTCGCCCGACGTGATGTCGTCGAGTCCCGCGACGACGTTCATCAGCGTCGATTTGCCCGATCCTGACGGGCCCATGATCGCCGTGAACTCTCGACGTCGAAGATCGAGCGACACCTCCCGTAGCGCGTGGATCGGCTGACTCGGGTCACCGTAGCTTCGGAACACGTTGCGTAGTACCACAGATGCTGGTTCATTCGTCATGCAGATAACGCTAGGGATATCGATGGCCCCAGTCGTCAGCCGCGACGATGAAATCGGCTCGACCCCTCGGATGACGTCGCGTACATCTCGAGATGTATGGCGTTGCGGTCAGACCAACCCGTGGTCGTATGCGTACACGACGAGCTGCACCCTGTCGCGCAGCCCCAGCTTGGCGAGAATACGCGAAACATGGGTTTTCACAGTGGCTTCCGAGAGCACCTCGGCGTCGGCGATCTCGGCGTTCGAGAGACCCTGAGCCGCACGCACGAGTATCTCGCGTTCGCGTGGGGTCAGACGGTCGTACTCGGATCCGGGATCGCCTGCCCGCGTGCGGGTCTGCTCGAACAGGCGTCGTGTCGCCGACGCCGCCACCACCTGACTGCCATTGGCCACGGCTCTGATCGAGGCGAGCAGTAAGTCTGGCTGCGCGTCCTTGAGGAGAAATCCACTGGCCCCTGCGGCGATGGCCGACGCCGCGGCCTCGTCGGCGTCGAAAGTCGTGAGTACCAACACGCGCGGAGCGTCGTCGCCGAGTGCGCTGACGAGGTCGGCGGTCGCGGTGATGCCGTCGATGCCCGGCATGCGCACATCCATCAGGACGACGTCGGGTCGCGTGGTGCGCACGAAATCCAGGAGCGAGAGTGCCGACGACTCGTGTCCGACCACCTCCATGTCGGGCTGACTGTCGACGATCATCGCGATGCCCTGGCGGAACATGGGCTGATCGTCGATGAGGGCGATTCGGATCACCGCGACACTCCTTTCGAGTCGACGTCGGAGGTGGCGGGCACGCGCAGTTCGACCAGCCAGGTGTTCTCGGTAGCGGTGCTGCGGGCGGTTCCGCCTACTAGCCTCGGGCTTTCATGCTGATTTCGTGTCGTAAACGAAGATTGGTGCCCTGACCTGGGATAATTCGACTTGCGAAGGTCCGAATATCTCATGATCGAGGAGCACCAATCTGGTGAGTAAGTCTACGTCGCCGTATCCGCAGTTGTCCGCTGATGGGTCGGGAACCGGGATCGTGTCGCATGCTGGGGCCACAGTGTTGCTGCGTGCTGCGGAGAAAACGCGTCTGACCACAGCATTGTCCGATGCGTTGATGCCGTGGCGTAAGCCTTTGGCCACTCATGATCCGGGCAAGATCCTGCTGGATCTGGCGGTCGCGGTCGCGGTCGGCGGTGACTGTCTGGCCGACATCAACCAACTGCGAGCCGATCCGGCGGTGTTTGGGCAGATCGCTTCTGATCCGACGGTGTCACGACTGATCGCCACCCTGGCTGCTGATGCGCCGGCAGTACTGACCGCGATCGCTTCGGGTCGTGCGCGCGCCCGAACCCGGGCGTGGCACTGCGCTGGCGATACCGCTCCCGACCATGGTCGCGACGCGCACGATCCGCTGGTCATCGACTTGGATGCGACGTTGGTGACCGCACATTCGGAGAAAGAACACGCGGCCCCAACCTATAAGCGTGGCTTCGGTTTTCACCCCTTGTGTGCGTTCGTTGATCATGGCAGTGCCGGGACTGGTGAACCCCTGGCGATCGAGTTGCGGGCCGGTAATGCCGGGGCCAACACCGCCGCCGACCACATCACCGTCACCGCCCACGCGCTGGCACAGCTACCGCAGGTCAGCGGGTATCGGGTCGGTAAAACGGTGCTGGTGCGTACCGACTCGGCCGGCGGCACCCACGACTTCCTGAACTACCTGCACAAGCGGCGGCTGGCGTATTCGGTCGGGTTCGGCCTGACCGAGCCGATCGCCGAGGCCATCGACGGTCTCTCACCCCAGGTGTGGACACCGGCCTACGACGCCGACGGTACCGAACGCGACGGGGCGTGGGTGGCCGAGTTGACCGGTGTCCTCGACCTGAGTACCTGGCCCGACGGTATGCGGGTGATCGTGCGTAAAGAGAAACCCCATCCCGGCGCCCAGCTACGCTTCACCGACCGAGATGGTTTGCGGTTGACCGCATTTGCCACCAACACTGTTCGTGGTCAACTCGCCGACCTCGAACTACGACATCGCCGACGAGCCCGCTGCGAAGACCGCATCCGCACCACCAAAGACTGCGGACTGACCAACCTGCCCCTGCACGGCTTCGACGCCAACCGCATCTGGTGCGTCATCGTCGAAATCGCATGCGAGTTGATCGCCTGGACTCAGATGCTCGCGTTCACCGACACCCAGGCCCGCCGGTGGGAACCCAAACGCCTACGCCACCGCGTGTTCACCATCGCCGCCAAGATCAGCCGCCACGCCCGCCGAACCCGACTGAAGTTGGCCGCCCACGCACCCCACATGACTCTTCTTCTCGACGCAATAGCAAGGCTCACAGCACTTCCCGACCCCGGCTAACCCCACCAGCCGTCCTGACCACCGACTGAAAGGCACACAATTTCGGGGCCGTGAACCCCGACGCCCACCGACGCCTCGGGCGCCTCATCACGGCCCCGGTCCGGAATCCGGTCCTCAGACCACACCATCCGGACCACTCAACGACCGACCGCCACCTCACGAAACTTCGAGGCTAGCGCGGCGCGTTCAGCCATGCCGATGATGCCGCGACCTGCACCACCGGGCGAGAGCGGGGTGTCGGTCAACCCGTTGCGCACGGTGAGATGGCAACCCCCGGTCCAGTCGATCTCGACGGTGACGGGGGTGGCCAGGTCGCCGTACTTGAGCGCGTTGGTGAGCGCTTCGGTCAAGACCCGCTGTGCCATGCGCCCGACGGCCGGCTCGCTGGTCTCTTCGTCGCCGATCTCGCGCGTCTCGATCGTCATGCCTGCGGTCCGCATCCGCTCGTACAGGGTTTCGCGGTCGGCGCGGGAGGCGGCGACGGCGTCGTCGTTGTTGAGTTGGGCGAGCAGTTCCCGCACCTCGCCGAGTGATTCGCGTGCGGTATCGGCGATCACTGTCAGTGCCTCGCGCGCGACCTCGGGCGCGGCGTCGATGCTGTAGCGCGCACCCTCGGCCTGTGCGACGACGATGGTCAACGAGTGTGCGACGACGTCGTGCATATCGCGCGCGAGTCGGGTGCGTTCCCGCTGTTCGTCGTAGAGATCGAGCAGGCGTCTGCGCTCGAGCTGTGCGATGGTCTCGGCGACCTTGGCCTGCGCCACCGTACGACGCTGATACCGGATGAACCCGAACGTCCAACCGCCGATCACCACAACCGCCGCCAGGCAGAATCCGACGAACGACGTGAACGCGTGGTTGAGCAGTGACGGCTGGACCGCAAACGCGTGCGGGAACTCCCACCCGGCGACGAGTGATCCGATCACGGCTACCGCGAGTGAACCACGTCGAACCCGACGGTCCGGATGTCCGCCGAGGGCCGCGAAGATCGGGAAGTAGGCAAGTGAGGCAAGTACGGCGATCTGGTCGGTCGCCACCTGTATCGCCGCGGATGCCAACGCCAGCACGATCATCAGCGTCGGAGCGAGTCGTCGAACAGCGAGCGAAACGGTCACGAGCACCGCGGCAATACCCGCGGGTGTCGACTGGTCGAAGTGCAGCCAGATCGCAAACACACCGAAGAGCAGGGCCACGGCGACGTCGAGCATGAGGCCCCGACGGGTCAGGCCGCCAGCATAAAGCGGGTCGCGCATGCGTCCAGAGTGTCAGATGGCGGTGCGCCCCCGAAGGCCTACCGCTTGCCGGGTGACTGAGGTGTCCCCGGGAGGCAGGTGATCGCGAAGCAGCCAGGGTTGCCCTGCAGGGGCGCGCGCAAGGGCGTCGAACCGCATTGCAGAACCGTGCAATTCGACGGCGCGTACGGCCCGAAACCCAACGCGCCCAACGCGACGTTCGGGTCGGCGAACTGGATCGGATCGAAGTCGAGGTTCATCGTCGGGCGATACGGCCCCGGATCGGGTATCCGAGGTGTCCGGAACGCCGCGACGAGCTTCCGGAAGAACTCGCGATACAGCTCACTGTTGAGGCTGGCGCTGAGAAGGGTTCCCGGGTCCGAGGAGACGTCGCCGAGAATCCCATTCCAACTCACCAATAGTCCGAGACTCGGGACGATGAAGTTGTTCTGCTGCAGGAAGCCGACCATCGCGTAGGCATCGTTCGGCAACCCCGCCAGCGGTGCCTGCTGAATGGTCTGTCGGGACGGGAATGACGGTCCGGTACACGGAGAGTCGTTGACCCAGAACAGATATCCGTAGCAGCGGTTCGATGCAGATGGCGTGTGCGCTTGGCGGATGTAGTCGGAGCCGATGATTCGTCGGCCGCCCCAGACCCCGTCGTTGAGCATCAGCAGCCCGAGCCGTGAATAGTCTTTCGGAGGCATGAACAAGAAGGCGTATCCGTAGGTGTGGCCGGACCGATCGCGTGCCCAGTAGTAGTCGTGTTGGTTGATTCCCAAGGGCCCGAACAGTGTTCGCTGCGCAAACTCCTGCAGACCTCTCCGACGGCGCGTTGCACGACGTACGCCAAGAGATCGGGTCCGTGCTGGGTGTACTCGAAAAACGTTCCCGGCATGTGCTGAACAGGCAGCGCGAGAGCCTGTTTCGCGATATCCGGGTCGACGTCGAGTCCCGCGGTCAGTGCTTCGCTGACGATCGACTGACGCAGACCCGACGATTGGGTCAACAGGTCGCGCACAGTGATCGCTGCATGTGACCGATCGACTGTCCCTGCGGGGAGGTACTTCTCGATCGACGCTCCGAGATCCAGTCGCCCCTGCGTATAGGCGACACCGGCGAGCATCGAGATGACACTCTTGGTCGAGCTGAACAGATTCCACGGAATGTTTCCGGTCACGGCGTTCAGGGGTCCGTTTCCGATCAGACAGTTGTTGCGATAGACCTCGATATGCGTGCGCATTCTCGACGCCGCGAATGCGATGGCGTCGTCGAGCTTTGCCTTGTCGATTCCGACGCTCGACGGCGTGGCGGAGGTGGGTGCCGCGGAACCCTGTGGAAGAGCGCACCGCGCCTGGCTCGGCGCTGCGCTGGCGGTGGGCACGGTGGTCAGAGCGACCGGTGCCACCAGCGCGATCAGTGCTGCACAGGTCAGCAGAACTCGCCGCGGGAAAAGCGTGCACAACCGGTGAGCTGGATGCTCGGACACTGCGCTGACCCCCTGATTGTGAGAACTACTGACTTGCAGCGTGGCACGAGTCGGAAGCCGTGGTGTCGCCTTCAGAAAATGGAAGGTGATGCCGTCGAAATCGTGTGCAGATCGGCCCGCCGGGTGGCCACACTGCACATCGCGGAGTGAGCGTGTGGCGCAACTGTGGAGGTCGGCCCGAATATGTCGTCGAAGTGAACGTCGGACGGTATTTCGCCGCCACAGAACAAATGGCCTCGCGAGATCGACGCATTGCCATTAGCGTGGATCGCGCCACGTCCGAGCGCATACGGCATCGGGAGGACTGCCATGACAATCTTCGTCACCAACGCCGGGTTGCAGATCCTGGCGCGTGTGACCTGGCGTCGTGCGGCCGTGTTGCTCACCACCGAAGTCGCGCGCAACGTCGAGGGCACGCCGGTTGTGCGCGTCGTACATTCACCCACGGTGACCCTGCCGATTCACAAGGTGGTCGCCATCAAGCGCAACGCCTACCGACCTTATGCGGGCAAGTCGATGGACTCCTATGCGTCTACGGCGACCATTTTGCGTCGTGACCAGTGGATTTGCGCCTACTGTGACGGCCCTGCCGACACCGTCGACCACATTGTGCCGGTGTCCAAGGGCGGCAAGAGCACCTTCGGTAACCAGGTGGCGGCATGCAAATCCTGCAACGGTTTCAAGGCCAATCGCACTCCGCGGCAGGCGGGTATGGCGATGAGGCACGCACCTTTCGTCTATGACCCGTGGGCGCAGGACCAAAAAGAGGTCTGGGAACTGTTCACGCTGCGGCCGAAGACGGGGTAGTTGCCTGCAAAGCGTCTGTGACGCCCATCACCAGCTGTGTGTACACTCGTTCACTACGAGCTACCGGAGGGAGGCTGGTGAATCTTCTCAAGTGGAGTAAGCGGCCTGCGGCCGACGTCGACGCGACGCGCCCAGAGGTCAACATCCTGCGAGGCTTGATCGCGCGAGCGACGACCCCTCTGCTACCCGACGACTATCTACATCTGATCAATCCGCTGTGGAGTGCGCGCGAATTGCGTGGACGCGTCGAAGACGTGGTCAAGGAGACCGCCGACAGCGCGACGGTGGTGATCCGCACGGGGTGGGGATTTCCCGAGAGCTATCGGCCAGGGCAGTACGTCGGCATCGGCCTCGATGTCGACGGCCGCTGGCATTGGCGGTCGTACTCGCTGACGTCCTTCGGCAGCAACGACGACAAAACGATCTCGATCACCGTCAAGGCAAACCCCGACGGCTTCTTGTCGACGCACCTCGTTGACGGCGTCGCACCGGGCACGATCATCCGCCTCGCGGCGCCGAAGGGCGATTTCCATCTGCCGGAGCCCGTGCCCGACGCCGTGCTGTTCTTGACCGCGGGCAGCGGAATCACGCCGGTGATCGCCATGCTCCGCGCGATGAAACACCACGATCAGACGCCCGACATCATCCATGTCCACGCCGCACCGAGCCGCGACTCGGTGATCTTCCTCGACGAACTCGAACAGCTCGACGTCGAAACACCCAGTTACACATTGGATCTGCGCCTCAGTTCGGAGGATGGCCGATTCGACGTCACCCAGCTCGACGCCGCGGTTCCGGATTGGCGTGAGCGGTCGTGCTGGGCGTGCGGACCCATCGAGTTCCTCGACGACATCGAAGGCGTGTACCGCGAGAGCGAGCTGTCGGATCAGTTGCACATCGAACGCTTCGCCATCGCACGCACCGATGTCGGTGGTGAGGGTGGCACCGTGACGTTCGCGAAGTCGGGTAAGTCGGCAGAGATCGACGGTGCCACCACACTCCTTGAAGCAGGCGAGGAGTTGGGAATTCAGATGCCCTTCGGATGCAGAATGGGTATCTGCCAGACCTGCGTTGTTCCGCTTGCAGCCGGCTACGTCCGGGATCTGCGCAGTGGCGACGAACGACGCGAAGGTGACCGAATCCAGACATGTATCTCAACCGTGTCGGGTGAATGCACGCTAGACCTGTAGGGAGGCTCTATGGCCATCACCGACATCGATCGGTACGCCCATCTCACCGAGGCCGACGTCGAGGCACTGGGTGCCGAACTCGACGCGATCAGACGTGACATCGAGGAATCGCGAGGGGTCGCCGACGCGAAATACATTCGACGCACCATCGCATTTCAGCGCGCGCTCGCCGCGGGCGGGCGTGTGGTGCTCATGTTCAGCAACCGCAAACCCGCGTGGATTCTCGGGACCGGAATGCTCGGGGTCGCCAAGATCGTCGAGAACATGGAACTCGGCCACAACGTCATGCACGGGCAGTGGGATTGGATGAACGATCCCGAGATCCACTCGTCGTCGTGGGAATGGGACACCACCTGCCCGAGTGTGCAGTGGAAGCACTCGCACAATTTTGTGCACCACAAGTACACGAACATCGTCGGCATGGACGACGACGTGGGCTACGGCATTCTTCGCGTCACGCGCGACCAGCCCTGGGAATGGTGGAACGTCGGGAACCCGATCTACAACCTGCTCCTCGGCACGTTCTTCGAGTGGGGCGTCGCGCTGCACCATCTGGAGACGGAGAAGCTGCGCAAAGGTCAAAAGTCTTATCGCGCAGCGCTGAAGGATCTTCGGGTCATCGGGCGGAAGGTCGGGAAGCAGGCGGCCAAGGACTACCTGATCTTCCCAGCGCTCGCGGGACCCAACTGGTTCACGACGTTGACGGCCAATGCGACAGCGAATCTCATCCGCAACTACTGGGCATACGCGGTGATCTTCTGCGGACACTTCCCCGACGGTGCGGAGAAGTTCACTGTCGAGGAGTACGAGGAAGAGGACCAGCCCCGCTGGTACTTGCGACAGATGTTGGGATCAGCCAACTTTCGCGCCGGTCCGCTGATGCGATTCATGAGCGGTAATCTCAGTCACCAAATCGAACACCACCTCTTTCCAGACCTGCCGAGCAATCGTTACGAGGAGATCGGCGTTCGGGTGCGCGAGCTGTGCGACAAGTACGACCTGCCGTACACAACGGGATCACTACAGCATCAGTATTGGCTGACGTTCCGTACGATCGCGAAGCTGTCGGTGCCTAACGCGATGCTGAAAGCCAGCGCCGACGATGCCCCCGAGACAGCATCGGAGTTGCGGTTCAACATCATCGAGGGGACCAAGACTCACTTCGGCGTCGACCCGCAGACCGGCCGCAGGCGCGGCCTGCGCTCGGCCCTGCGGGAGCTGCGGTCGTCGCGGGTGGCCGCTCGCTGATCAGCTTGCCCACCGCTGAGTGAGGTTCCCACCGCTGAGTGAGGTTCCCACCGCTGAGTGAGGTTCCCACCGCTGAGAGAGGTTCCCACCGCTGATCGAGCTTCCCACCGCTGATCGAGCTTGTCGAGATCCGTCGGGTCGAGCTTGTCGAGACCACCTCCTCGCTGGGGTGGTTTCGACACGGCTGCTCGCTGCGCTCGCGGCCTGCTCAACCAGCGGTGGGTGCTCGCTTCGCTCGCGGCCTGCTCAACCAGCGGTGACTGATCGAGCTTGCCTACCGCTGATCGAGCTTGTCGAGATCCGTCGGGTCGAGCTTGTCGAGATCACCCCCGCCAGCGCAGCACCTCCAGCGCGACGCCGACGTCGAGCAGGCTCTCGTCGAGCGGACGGGGCAGTAGTTCGTCGGCGCGGGCAAGGCGTCGAATCACGGTGTTGCGGTGCGTATAGAGCGCTTCTGCGGTGCGAGAGGTGTTGCACTGCAGCGTGATCCAAGTTCGTACGGTGTCGAGTAGAGCTGACTCGGCGTGTGCGAAGTCGCCGAGGGTGTCGTCGACGAACGCCGCGGTGTCCTCGGCGGACGACATCAGCAGCGAGACCAGCCGGACGTCGTCGTACCTGACGAATTCGTGCGAGCCGCCTAGCTGCGCGACGATGCGCTGGGTCGCGAGCGCTTGGAAGTGGCTGTTGCGAAAGCCGTCGACGCCGTCACCCGTTCTGCCGACAGCGACGTCGATCAGTGGAGACGGCGAGACACGCGCGATGTGTGCCTCATCGGTGGGCAGCCACATCCACAGTGACGCAGCGCTGGCCACGACGGTGAGTCGGTTGGCGCACCCGGCCGAGGCGGCGAGCGTGTCGGCGGCGGATTCGAGTTTTGCGGCCTGTTCTGGATGAGTGCTCCACAGGACCAACGCGGTGTGCGGGCCGAGAAGTCGGTAGCCGAGCTGGGTTTCGGCGCGGTCGAGGGGGATGGGTGCGCCCTCGAGTAGCAGGGCAACCGCTTCTCGACGCTGCGCGTGGGTGCCGCGGGTGAGCTCGCCGCGTTCGCTGCGCATCCTGTTGCTCGTGGCCTCGACAGTGTCGTCGATGTAAGTCGAGATGGAAACGAGTGTGATGTCGAGGAGTTCGCGCAGTTGTTGTGGGTCGTCGGTGAGGGTGAAGCAGACCTGCATCCACAGACGCCACGCGACACTTTGTGCGGTGCGGAAGGCGTCGAGCGCTGATTCATCGAGGCCGCGCCGGACGAGGTCGCGAGCGGTGGTGAGGATGTCGGGGCTGATCTCGGCGGGTACGCGTTCTCCGGGATGGACTACGTTGCTCCTCGCCCAGCGCAGGGTGTTCGCGAGGTTGGTGCGTCGCGTTCCCTCGGCGAGCACAGGGTCGTCGGCGATGGCCTTCATGCGGATACCACCCAGTGAAGCGTCGTGGATGGCTTCGATCCACTCCTCGGGCGGGTCCAGGATGAGTTCGGCGCCGCGTCGGATCAAGCTCTTGATCTCGGGGGATACGTATGGCCACTCATCGGACATCCGAACAGTATGCACCTTGCGCGACCTTCATCGTGGGCACTTGGCACCTGGTGCGGCGGCGAGGTGTGACGCACTCTGGAATGTAACAACGTATGGTGTCATATTTGCCGTGCGGGAAGTCGAGCAAACCTAAGGAGGCGCAGGTGCCCACAACAGCCACACCTGTCGAAACGTTGGACGTTCTGATCGTCGGGGCGGGTGTCTCCGGTATCGGGGCCGCTCACTATGTGACCAAGGAGATGCCGCAGAAGACCTACGCGCTTCTCGAGGGCCGCGAGTCGATCGGTGGCACCTGGGACCTGTTCCGGTATCCGGGTATCCGTTCTGACAGTGACCTGCATACCTTTGGATTCGAGTTCAAGCCGTGGGTCGACAAGCAGTCGATCGCCGACGCCGACCGCATCATGCAGTACCTGCGCGAGGCCGTTGACGAGGACAAGATCAACGAGCACCTGCGCTTGCAGCACAAGGTAACCGCGTTGAACTGGTCGTCGAATGAGCAGTTGTGGACGGCCGAGGTCGATCGCCTCGACACCGGTGAACACATCCAGCTGAAGGCTCGTTGGGTGTACTGCGGGTCGGGCTACTACAACTACGACGAGGGATTCACACCCCACTTCGAGGGTCGCGAGCGGTTCACCGGGCAGGTCGTGCATCCGCAGCACTGGCCGGAAGATCTCGACTACAAGGGCAAGAAAGTCGTCGTGATCGGAAGTGGCGCAACGGCTGTCACGCTCCTCCCCGCGATGGCGAACGAGACCGAGCACATCACGATGCTCCAGCGCACGCCCACCTACATCCTGCCGCTGCCCAAGCACGACCCGTTTGCCAACGTGGCGCGACGCATCCTCGGCGACGAGCGCGGCTATGCCGTTGCGCGGTGGAAGAACATTCTGCAGCAGCGTGTGTTGTACGAAGCGGCACAACGATTTCCGAAGACGTCGCGCAAGGTGATCCGCAAGGTTAACCAGGTTCTGCTGCCCGACGGATACGACGTCGACACGCACTTCAATCCGCCGTACAACCCGTGGGATCAGCGGTTGTGTGCGGTCCCGGATGCCGACCTGTTCAAGACGATTCGCTCGGGCAAGGCGTCGGTGGTCACCGATCGAATCAAGTCGTTCACCGAGAAAGGCCTCCTGCTCGAAAGCGGTACCGAACTCGAAGCCGACATCGTCGTGACCGCAACGGGTTTGAACGTACGACTTTTCGGTGGGATGGAATTGTCGCTCGACGGCGAGCCCGTGGTGCTGCGTGACCACGTCATCTACCGCGGCATGATGCTGAGTGGTGTTCCGAATCTCGCACTCGCCGTTGGGTATACGAACTCGTCGTGGACGTTGAAGATCGGTCTGATCGGCGAGTACTGGTGCAGGCTCATGGCGTACATGGATGCGCGTGGGTACCGCGAGGTGGCGCCTGTAGTGGACCCGAACATGGAGACTCGCCCTGCGCTGGACTTCGGAGCCGGCTACATCAAGCGTGTCGAGGACCAACTGCCGCGCCAGGGTGCTGAGGAGCCGTGGAAGATGTCGATGAGCTTCTACAAGGACCGCAAGGCCCTGGGCGCTGACGTCGCGGACTTCGAGAACCTGCGGTTCAAGAGGGCTGCCTCGCCGGCTGGTGTCGTCTCGTCCGAGGGCTCCGAGCGCGTGGAGTCTGCCGTCGGCTGACCAATCTTCTTATGGCGCAGGCGCGGGAGTCCGAGGGGGCTCTCGCGCCTGCGCTGTGGGTGTCTCGTCTATTCGGGCATCTGATCGATAGTCGCGCGCGTGAAAGCGATTGCCTTGTCGCAGATTTCGTTGATGGGCGGAGCGTCAATGGAGATGGAGAGGTCGGTAACAACGATTGCGTCACCAGAGCGAACAAAGGTTGTGCACTCCGGGATGGATGGGGTCGTGGACACTGCCACACGACGGCCAGACATCGAAATGTCCGCTCTCCAAGTGACGAACTGTGCGTTCATCTGCTTGTACGTATCAAGGTCGGGTTGGTTGCCGACAAACTGAGAGAGAGAAGCGAGGTTTCGATCACTCAGTGACCACATGCAGCCCCGTGCGGTTTGATGATCAGCGGCGGCAGCGTCCCGCGCGGAGCGTGGGTCAAGGCTATTGGCGATTAGTATTGACTCGGTCGCTGCGGTGCAAGGTTCGTACGTAGTTCCATCATTCCCGTTACTCCATCTGCGCGGAAACTTGGTACTGAAGGGAAGGGAGCGCCCATGGTCATCGGTCTGCCGGATAGTGTTCGTTGAAGGCGTCGCTCCGATCGAAGAGGTAGGTGAGAATTCGGCCCTCGGCTGGCCATCAACGCTGTAGCACGAGCTGAGTGTGAATAAGCATGCCGAAAGCAGCAGGGTTTTTGTGACCCCCGAACTGAACGCAGAACTCATCTATGACCGCATGCCGTCTGCGGTGGAAGAGTCCGCATCAGCCAGTTCTGCGCCTGCCGATCGGCAGGCTTGTGCGAGTGAAGTCAGGTCACCAATTTGTTCCTGCAGGGTCGTTCGCCAGGAGCCAACTAGAGCGGTGAGTCGAGCGTGAACTTCGCGTCCTTCTACGAGTTCTCCGAAATGGTTAGTCCTTGCAACAGACTTTAACTGGGCGAGTGCCTCCTCCAACCCCGCCGCCCCGTCGGCGGCGACCTTGGCGCGTCGCTCCCAGTCGATGGTGTTGAAGCGGACGGTGCCGCCGTCGTCCGTGGTGTTGCCAGGTGGTTGGACGTACGTCATCGAGCTGCGTTCTTTGCCGTCGAGGTTCGCGATCCCGTCCTCGGACTGCAGGTTCACAACTCCACCGGGCATGGTGAAGAAGTCGGTCATGTCCTTACCCCCTCGCAGCAGACTGTCGCGCAAGCGCCAAGACAGTTAACCATGACAGTAGGTGGTCTGTGTGTCGGAATTGTCAGGCTGTGGATGAGCTCATGGCGGCCTGCCACGAAGCCCGACGTCGACCCTCGTCCCCGTCGCAAAGAAGAATCCCCTCCGAGGGCGGGTTGCCTCCGAAGGGGATCTCTCCGTGCGGTGTGTCAGCTCGTAGGAACTTCCGTCGTCGTGGTTGTTGTCGTCGTTTCTTCCGGAGTTGTGGTTTCCATCGTCGTCTCCGGTGTCGTCGTCTCCGGAGTGGTTGTCTCCGTTGTCGTTTCCGGAGTGGTCGTTTCGATCGTCGTTGTCGTCGTGGTGGTGCTCGACGTTTCGACTGTGCGCCAGGTCGCCGATTCGACGTCGACCGACACCGATGACGATGAGTTCTCGGTCAGGCCGAGCTTCCAGACCTGAGTCGTCGAGTCGGTCGATGAGGTGACCGATGATTTCTCCAGCGACGATGAGGACACCGTGCGTGCGACGTTGTCGCTGCAGGTGAGGTCGATCGTGCCGGTCGACGCGGACGTCGGTGCCTGGCAGCTCACGCTGCGATCATCGACACGGAAGGTGAAGCTGCCGATGGCATCTCCCGCTCCGGAGAACTGCGTCGGGCTCGGTGCGGCGTTGCTCGATGAGCTGGCACTCGACGATTCAGACGATGTCGACTCCGCCGCGGATGCGCCAGGAGTCTCCGACGCTGCAACGTTCTGCTGTTGCTCCGATGCGGCCGAAGAGTCGGGTGCACCTTCCGGCACACCGCCATTCGACTCTGCACGCTGGGCAACCTCCACGGCGGCTTCGGTGCTGCCGGCCCGCGCCAGCCCGTTTTCGGCTGCCGCCTCGTCGGACTTCGCGACGAACGGAGTGTTCAACGCGGCAGGAGTCGGCAAGGCGGTCGCAAGCGGCGGAAGACCACTCACGTCGATGATTCCGCCGACCGGACGTTCGAATTGCTGTCCATTGGCCAGGTTGAGCAGCGTGAGTACCGCCGCTGGGGTTGCTGTGTTCTGCGGCGCCTGATTGATCACGGTCGTCGTGTTGTTGACGACGGTGACGTTCTGGTTGTTGTAGGCGATCCGAGTGACCTCATGCGAGTGGTAGTCGTGCCAGGGATGTCCGCTCAGGCGATAGCCGCCGAGGGGCGTCGACGCCGGCGGTGCAAGCGGATTGCCGCACGCGCATCGCACACGTGGGACACCCGCGCCGTCGACGAGAACCGCTGTGCCGGATTGCAATACCGACTGGAACGCGTAGGCGCTGCCACCCTGGTACGAGTGATTGGTCACCCACGTGTCGGCGGTCAACACGACCGGGGTGAGCGTGTTGAGGTAATAGGGAATCGAGGCGGTGTCGATGCCGAAGACGCTGGCCCAGGCACGGGCTTGGCTCGGGTTGTTGGACAGGTAGTTTCCGAGAGCTGCTGTGTCGCAGGTCGAATCGCCACCCGCGTACAGGCCGGGCTGAGTGCCGGAGACCACGCGAGCGCCATTGTCCGGAGCGCCCGAGCTCCGCGCGAGCTTGATATTGCTCGGCAGCTCCTTGTTGGTCAGTGCGACGTTGGGCCCGAACGGATCTGGGCCCGCCTCACCGGATGTCAGGAGGCTGAGGCCGGGTATGCGAAGGCCGCCGTCCTTGCCTCGCAACACAAGAACGAGAACAGTGGCCAGAACCAACGCGAACACCACGACGATCGCGACCAGAGCGATGGTGCGATTGCGTCGCTTCTGTTGGTCCCGCATCGGCTGGAACGGCCCGGTGGGTGGCATCGCCGGAGCGCCGAAGGTTCCGGAAGGGGGGTAAGACAATGGATACTCTCCTGGTGTGCAGACGTGTAAGCGCGCATCACCGGTTCCCGCGACCGATGTCAGACAGGCATCAGTATCGAAATGTCTGAATCGCAGGGCAACTGTTTGATCGTAAATTCACCCGTTCGGACCAAGAACTCACATGTTCGGACTACACCGACCAGACCACGTCATTGTGCAAGAAGCGTCGAACTCGATAGCGACGGTGGGTCTCCGTAAACGAGTGGCGCCGACGGCGGTCGTCGCGAACGATGGTCGGTATGTCTACAGCCCCTGACACCCAGCCCGATGCGTTGACGACGTTGACCCGCAAACCCGAGCGTCAAGGCGATCGCGCATTGCTCGACGACATTCTCGACACGGCACAGGTCGGAACGCTCTCGACCGTCGTCGACGGGTGGCCCTGGTCGGTGCCGATGTTGTTCGCACGTGTCGGCGACGACATCATCCTGCACGGCTCCACCGGCGCAGGCGCACTGCGACAGGTGGGGTCCGGTTCTCCGGTCGCGTTCAGTGTGTTTCTGCTCGACGGAATCGTGGTGGCCGAGACGCTGTTCGACCATTCCGCCAACTATCGGTCGGCGGTGGTGCGTGGTGTGGCACGAAACGCAGAAGTTCCAGCCGAAGTATTGGATGCGCTGAGCGACAAGCTGATTCCCGGTCGCGTGGCCGAAACACCAACGACCACACGTAAGGAACTCGCCGCGACGACCGCGTTGCGACTGCCGATCGTCGACGGCGAGTGGATTGCCAAGGCGCGGACTGGCGGACCCGGCGCCGACACCGACGCATGGACCGGAGTGGTGCCCGTGCGCACGGTGTTCGACGACCCGATCACCTACACCGGCGACCCCGGCGCGATCCCGGCGTCGGTGCGCGCGCTGGTGGGGTGAGACAGCGTCGGGCGGGGTGGTCTCGACTCGGGTGCTCGCTGCGCTCGCGCCCGCTCGACCACCGAGGGGATGACATCTGCCCGACCAGCGGGGCAGGCGGCGGCCTGTCAGCGCTGACGCAGGATGAACCGCTGGATCTTTCCGCTCGGCGTCTTGGGCAGCGCGTTGACGAAGTGCACCGTGCGCGGGTAGGCATGCGCGGCGAAGCCGGTCTTGACCAGTTGCTGCAGCTCGGTCTCCAGCGCGTCGTCGCCGCTCACGCCGTCGGCGAGCACGACGAACGCCTCGAGTACCTCGCCGCGCAGTTCGTCGGGCCGGCCGACAACCGCGACGTCGATGACCGACGGGTGGGTGATCAGGACGCTCTCGACGTCGAACGGGCCGATGCGATACCCGGCCATGATGATGACGTCGTCGTCGCGGGAGCTGAAGAAGAAGTTGCCCTCGGCGTCGAGGTGTCCCGTGTCGCCGGTGAGATACCAACGGCCGTCCTCGGTGTAGCGGGATGCGGTCTTCTCCGGAGCGTCGAGGTATCCGGAGAACCAGTAGCCGGTGCTGGCGGGGACGTCGATCGCGATCTGACCAGTGACGTTGGGTTCGCTGACCGGTGCGCCGGCGTCGTCGACGATTCCTGCGGCGAATCCGGGCATCGGCTGTCCCATCGAGCCGGGGATGAGTGGTCGACGCAGGTCGTCGGCCCAGTGGTTGTTGATGAACATTCCGTGCTCGGTCTGGCCGTAGTGGTCGCGGACCTCGGTGCCCAGAGCTGTTCTCGCCCAAATGATCACATCGGGGGTCAGCGGTTCGCCCGCCGACGATGCTCGGCGAAGCGAGAAGCCGTTGATCGCAGGGTTCTTGCTCAATGAGCGGTACACCGTGGGCGCGGCCGCGAAGTTCGTGACGCCGAGTTCGGTGAGCACCGTGGCGGTGACCTCAGGGGTGAAACCCGCCTGCAGCAACACATTTGGCCGCCCGATCGCCATCGGGCCGAGGATGCCGTAGTACAGGCCGTAGGCCCAGCCGGGGTCGGCGGCGTTCCAGAAGACGTCGGTGTCGGAGACGTAGAGTCCGTAGCGCATGTAGCAGGAGAACGACGCCAACGCGCGCAGCGGAACGGGCACGCCCTTGGGCGCACCTGTCGTACCGCTGGTGAACAGCAGGATCAGCGTGCCGTCACCGCCGACCGAGACGGAGTGGTCGAGGGGATCGTTGTCGGCGATGAGGGCGTCGAACTGCTCGCCCGCGACGATCGTCGTGAGGCCGTCGATGTCGTCGAGCTTCGACGCTTGGCTCGGCTCGGTGATCACGATGGAGGCGCTGCCCGCCCGCAGTCGCATTTCGATCGCGGGCGTAGCGAAAGCGGTGAACAGAGGAATGTAGACGGCCCCGAGTCGGGCGAGTGCCAGCAGCGAGACGACGAGCTCGGTGCGCTTGCCCATGAGCACTCCGACACGGTCGCCGCGCTCGACACCCATACCGGCGAGCGCGGTGGCGAGGCGTCGGGACTCCGCTGCGAGCTGGCCGTAGGTGATCTCGACAAGCTCGATCAGCGGGGGTTGCTCGATCAGCGGGGGCTGCGGGGAGGTCGCAGAATCCCGCAGCGAGACCGTGGTGAACGCGACGGATTCGGGGTCGTGACGGTCGACCAGCAGCGACGCTGCGTTGGCGTCGGGTGAGCCGAAAAGCTCCAGCCAGGCGTCGAGGTCGGCGGTGACAGCCGGGGTCAACTGCGCCTGAATCGACTCGCGTCGCGCGCGGTCGCCGGCCAAGGACGTCTGTGTCATATCCACACCTTTACTGCCAGAGTAAGCTGAATCACATTCGAGAAGTGATTCTCGAATGTGACGTCGCATGGGCAGAACCCCCCGAAGAGGGGTCAGGAGGTAGGTGGTGACATGGCTGAGTCGTTGACAGCGCCGGTCACCGATGCGTTGCGTCGTCTGCGTCGCGGCACGGGTGTGTCGTTGGCGTTCGGTGGTGTGGTGCACGGCTCGCGCGGTCTGCGTCTCCGACATTTCGTCGGCGACACCTACGGTGCGTTGAACGGCGTTGCCGTTGATGCCGGGCACGGACTCGGCGGCAAGGTCATCGCGCTCAATCGCCCGATGGTCGTCGACGATTATCTGCGTACCCCGCGGATCACCCATCGGTACAACGCGATCATCGCGGCCGAGGGCCTGCGTGCGATGGCGGCCGCTCCGGTCATCGTCGAACGCAGGCCTGTCGCGGTGATCTACGGGGCATTGCGGACCGACGAGGCCATCGGCGACAGGACGTTGGACGCACTCGCTGTCGAGGCGCGGGAACTCGAACAGCAGATCGTCGCCTCGCGCGCGGCGGTCGCCGCCGACGCCGCTGTAGGCGATGGACTTCGAGATCGGATCACCGAGGCCTACGCACAGCTCCGCACGCTGGCTAGAGACGTCGACGACGACGCCGTCGCCGATCAGATCGCACGTATCTCCGACCTCCTGCTCGACGTCGAGTCGGACGGACCGACGACACTCACCCTGACCCGTCGCGAACAGGATGTGGTCACCCTCGCTGCACTCGGCTACACCAATGCGAGAATTGCTGAGGAGTTGAATATCGGAGTGCAGACCGCCAAGGGATACATGAAAGACGTATTGCGCAAGCTCGGTGCGTCGAGCCGGCTGGAAGCCGTTGTCATTGCTCGACGCTCAGGGCTACTTCCGTAGCTATGGCCGGAAACACTTCGGTGCCCGGAGCATCGGTTGCGGCGCGAACTCTAGCTCTACTCAGCACATTCGACGCGTCACATCGCGCGCTGACGCTCAGCGAGATGGCGCAGCGCGCCGATCTCGCGGTACCCACCGCACATCGGCTCGTCGGCGAGTTGGAACGGTGGGGTGCCCTTGTTCGACGCCCCGACGGGCGGTATGTCATCGGCAGGCGGGTGTGGGATCTCGGGCTGCTTGCTCCGATCCAGACCGGCGTGCGTGAGATCGCCGAACCGTACGTCTACGACCTGTACGCCGCGACAAAGGCGACGGTGCATATCGCGGTGCGCGAGGGAACGTCGGTGCTGTACGTGGATCGGATTTCCGGGAACGAGTCGGTGCCGGTGGTGAGCAAGGTGGGTAGCCGGCTACCGATGCCGCCGACCGGGGTGGGCAAGGTGCTGCTTGCGTACGCGCCCAAGGAGATTCGCGATGAAGTCATGGCATCGTTGACGCGGGTTACACCGCGGACTCTGATCAGTCCGCAACTTCTGGAGCAGCAGTTGCAGCGCGTGCGCGACGAGGGCTTCGCAACGACGGCTGAGGAGATGACCGCGGGCGCGTGTTCGATCGCGGTACCGGTGTGGGGACCCGACGGGGTGGTCGCGGCCCTCGGCGTGGTGGTCGGGACTCTTCGCGGAAACCGCCCGCGGCTTCTTGCTGCGCTGCAGGTCGCGGCGCGGGGCATCGGTCGGCAGCTCGGCGCTCCGGGGCCGGTTCCGCCCGAGCGCGCGGGGGTTGCCGACAGCGCGTAGGTGGTCTCGACAAGCTCGACCAGCGGTAAGGGCT
>NZ_DLSO01000015.1:40507-43228 GCF_002500165.1 Gordonia sp. UBA7860
ACCAGCGGTAAGGGCTCGACCGGCGGGGTGGTCTCGACAAGCTCGACCAGCGACTGAGGGCTCGACCAGCGGTTGGGACTCGACCAGCGGCGTTGGGCTAGCCCTCTTCCGCGAACGTCTGCTGCGCGATGCGGAAGGCCGTATTGGCGTCGGGCACACCGCAATAGATGGCCGACTGCATGATGACCTCCTTGATCTCGTCCAGGGTCAGTCCGTTGCGGCGGGCGGCGCGCAGGTGCATCGCGAGTTCTTCGTGGTGTCCGCGGGCGATGAGCGCGGTCAGCGTGATCATCGAGCGGCTGCGGCGGTCGAGGCCGGGGCGCGTCCAGATGGTGCCCCACGCGTATTCGGTGATGAACTCCTGGAACTCACGCGTCAGATCGGTTGCGGCAGCGGTCGCGCGGTCGACGTGGGCGTCGCCGAGCACCTCGCGTCGTACTGTCATGCCGTCGTCGTAGCGGCTCATCGGGGCCTCTCTGCTAGTCGGGTCCGGGTCAGCTCTTGTGCTCTGCGCAGCGTCGCGTCGACGAGAAGTGGTGCGACGCCGAGATTGTGACCACTCGGTTCGTGGCCGGCGAGCTCGGCCATCGATCGTTGCTCCGACAACACCGAAGTCCCGGCGGCCGATAGGTTGAACGCCATCGCGTCCGCATGAACGTTGAGATTGCGTACCAGGTCCGTGGTCTGTGATGCCGCTACTACGCTACGTCGCAGCAGTGTTCGCAGGGTTGCCCATTCCGCGTGCCAGCCGCCGGGTGTGCGCTCGTCCACGGCGTCGGCCGACGCGAGCTGCAACGTCGACGCCAGCGCGGGAGCGGTCAGTGCGGCGCGTCGAATCAGCACCGACAGTACGGGATTGGCTTTGTGTGGCATCGTCGACGACCCGCCGCCCGCACCCTCGGTGACCTCACCGATCTCCGACCTGCTCAGCGTGAGAACGTCGTTGGCGATGTGACTCCACGACGACGTCGCGGTGGTTGCCGCGGCCGCGAAGCGGGTGAACGGGGTACGTACGACGTGCCAAGGCGATGCTGCGTCGAGGTCGAGAGAGTGTGCGGCGCTCCGTGTCACCGCCAGCGCGGTCTCCTGCGAATTCTGTTGTGTGGCAGCTAGTTCGACGAGAGCCGACAACGTGCCCGCAGCACCACCGAACTGGGCGGGGAACTGCAGTCCCGAGGTTTCGTCGTACGCGTCCAGTACGCCGTCGAGCCAGTGCGCGACCTTCATCCCGAAAGTCGACGGCACCGCCTGCTGGGTCAGCGTCCGAGCGATCTGCGGGGTCTCCCGGTGTGTGTCGGCGAGGTCGCTGAGCACATCGATCTGAGTGAGCAACTCGGCAGTGACGTGAGTGAAGGCGCGTCGTGATTCGAGGACAAGCGCGGCGTCGACGACGTCCTGGCTCGTCATGCCGCGGTGGAGCCACCTCGCAGCTGTGGGACTCAGGCCCTTGCGGAGCGCCGAGACGAGCGGGATGACCGGGCTGCCTCCGGCCTCGGCGTCGGCCGAGAGCTGATCCACATCGAGATTAGCTGCAGCAGAGCCCAATTGGTCGACGGAGACCATGGCGTCTGCCGGTGCCACCCCGTGTTCGACGAGGGCGCGAGACCACGCCGACTCCACGCGCAGCATCGCGTCGCGGATGGCGGCGTCGGTGAAAAGGTCTCCGGCCCGGTGGTCGCCGGGCCACAACAGATCGCTCACGACTTCCAGTGTTGCAGGAACACCGTCTCCGAATCGCCCTGTAGGTGAATGTCGAAGCGGTATCCGGTGTCGTCCGGGACCGCGATCAGTGTCGCCCGACGACCGGCATCAACACCCGAGAGCACGGCGTCGTCGTCGAGATTTTGGTGGCCAGGTACGTAGGCGCGGGTGAGCAGCCGGTCGAGCAGGCCGCGAGCAAAGACGCAGACCGCGAAGAACGGCGCCTCGCCGGGACGCGTCGCGCCCGGTGTGACGGTGCTGAACGAATAGTGGCCCGCCCGATCGGTTTTCGCGCGACCCCAGCCGGTGAAGGTGAAGCCGTCGCGCCGCAGGGAACCGGGGGCGGTCGGGATGCTGCCGTCGGTGTCGGCTTGGCGGATCTCGATCAGGGCGTCGGGAATCGGCATGCCGTTGCCGTCGAACACAGTGCCGTGCAGACGAATTCGATCGGGATGACCTGATGGAACGAGTTCGTTGTCGCCCGGGTAGGGCAGGGCGTAGTGGAAGAACGGTCCGACCGTCTGGCCGGGTGTTGGGGCGAGGCTCATTCTGCTTCCTCCATCGGGGTGCGCGCGCTACCGGTGAGCACGATGTCCCAGCGGTATCCGGTGCACCATTCGTGCTGCGTCAGGTCGTGGTCGTAGTTGGCAACGAGTCGGGCGCGCGCGGCGGGGTCGACGATCGACTGGTAAATCGGGTCTAGGTCGAACAGCGGGTCGCCGGGGAAGTACATCTGGGTGACCAGTCGTTGCGTGAAATCGGTTCCGAACAGCGAGAAGTGGATGTGCGCGGGCCGCCACGCATTGTGGTGGTTCTTCCACGGGTACGGTCCGGGCTTGATGGTGGTGAAGTGGTAGTTGCCCTCGTTGTCAGTGAGGCAGCGGCCGACTCCGGTGAAGTTGGGGTCGATGGGCGCATGATGCTGGTCGCGCTTGTGGATGTAGCGCCCGGCGGCGTTGGCCTGCCAGATCTCCACCAATTGGTTGCGCACCGGACGGCCGTCGGCGTCGAGCACGCGCC
>NZ_DLSO01000015.1:43293-44087 GCF_002500165.1 Gordonia sp. UBA7860
TCGGCGTCGAGCACGCGCCCGGTGACAACGAGTCGCTCGCCGACGGGATCTCCGTTGGCCTGGATGGTCAGATCGGCTTCGAGGGGGTCGACGTCGCGCTGTCCAAATGCGGGCGCCCACAGTTCGATCCCCTCGGGGTCGGCGTGGTGCGGGTCCTTTGTTGGATGCCGAAGGATGCTCGAGCGGTAGGGGGTGTAGTCGAGTCGGGGCCTGAGTTCTTCAGCGGCTCCGGTGGTACGCTCGCGTCGGTATTCGGCTGCGAGCGAGCCGATTTCGGCGTTGATCTGGGCTTGTGTTCCTGCCGCGGCGTCGGACGAGATGACGGGTGGGGCGGCGTCAACGTCGGGTGCTGACTGCGCCTGACGCGGGATCAGTGGTGTGGCCATCCTGTGTAACCTTCTGCGAGATAGGTGGATCCGGCCTCGGACGAGACCAGGGTGGTGAGCTCACCGAGCTGTCGGAGCTCATCGAAGTCTGTGGTGTCGGGGATGCGGTGGAGCATCGTCGTCATCCAGTACGAAAAGTGTTGCGCCTTCCAGACGCGTTCCAGGGCGCGCGTCGTGTAGGAGTCGAGCGCGGCGTCGTCGTTCTTGAGGAGGGCGCGCTCGATGACGTCGGCGAGGACGCGGACGTCGGCGAGAGCCAGGTTGAGTCCCTTGGCGCCGGTGGGTGGCACCGTGTGGGCGGCGTCGCCTGCGAGGAGCAGCTTGCCGTCGCGCATCGGTGACTGCACGAAGCTGCGGAAGGGCAGCACACTCTTCTGGATGATCGGCCCCTCCTTGAGCGCGAAGCCG
>NZ_DLSO01000104.1:0-11697 GCF_002500165.1 Gordonia sp. UBA7860
TCTCGACTCGGGTGCTCGCTGTGCTCGCGCCCGCTCGACCAGCGGGAAGGAGCCCCCGCTGATCGAGCCAACCCCCCGCTGATCGAGCTTGTCGAGATCACCTGCCGGGAGGAGTGGTCTCGACTGGGGTGCTCGCTGTGCTCGCGCCCGCTCGACCAGCGGAAGAAGCTCGCGCCCGCTCGACCAGCGGGAAGGTGCCGCCGCTGATCGAGCCCACCCCCGCTGATGGAGCGCTACCCCCGCTGATCGAGCCCCAACCGCTGATCGAGCTTGTCGAGATCACCCGCGGCGGGCTGTGGTCTCGACTCGGGTGCTCGCTGCGCTCGCGCCCGCTCGACCAGCGGGAAGGAGCTTGTCGAGATCACCCGCGGCCGGTCGGCCGCAGCACGATCTCCGTCGGGTGGGCGTCGGCCGGGGTGTGGATCGCGGCGACCACCGCGCCCGCGACCGTCGAGGGCTTCAGGAGCTTCGACGCGTCGTAGTCGTCGCCCTCGATCGCGACCAGCTCGCGCTGCATGTCGGTGTCGATTCGCCCGGGGAACACCGACGTCACACGCAGCGAGGTCTCCTCGCCGCGCAGAGCGTCGGCCAGCGCGCGCAGCCCGAACTTGCTCGCGGCGTACGCGCCCCAACCGGGGTTGGCACGGATCCCCGCGCCCGAGTTGATGAACACGACGTGACCCTGCGCCGTCCGCAGCGCGGGCAGAAGCACGCGCGTCACCTCGGCCGCGGCAACGAGATTCACCTCGAGCACGTGACGCCATTCGTCGGTGGGTGTCTCGGCGACGGTGCGCAGCGTCGAACCGACTCCAGCGCTATGGACCAGTACGTCCAGCGACGGTATCGACTCCGCGGCCGCGGCAACTGATTCGTGGTCAGTCAGTTCGACGGCGAATGTCGCGCCACCCAGCTCTGCGGCGAGCGCGTCGAGTGCGGCCGAGGGTCTGCCGCCGAGAATCAGCGAGTGGGTGGGCGCGAGTTGTCGGGCGATCTGCTCGCCGAGTCCGCGGCTGGCTCCGGTGATCAATGCGGTTGGCACGCGTTCAACCGTACCGGCGGACATCACCGACGACCTCGAGCGGCGAGGACAGTCGAGGCAGTGCAGAATCAACGCGTGGCCAGGTATGGATTCACCCCAACGCAGTTGTCGGCACGAGCCGCGTATCTGCTCCGCGGCAACGATCTGGGCACGATGACCAGCGCGGCACCCCGCCTCTACCCGCACATGTGGAGCTGGGACGCAGCGTTCGTGACGGTCGGTCTCGCACCGCTGAGCGTCGAACGTGCCGTCATCGAGATGGACACCCTGCTCTCGGCGCAGTGGTCGAACGGCATGATTCCGCACATCGTTTTCGCCAACGGGCGCGACGGTTATTTCCCCGGCCCCGGCCGGTGGGAATGTTCGCGCCTGGCCGACGCCGCACCCGACTATCCGGAGACATCCGGCATCACGCAGCCGCCCGTGCACGCGATCGCGGTCCAGCGCATCCTGGATCACTCACGGCGACACGGCCGTTCGACGCGGGCCGCCGCGAACGAGTTCATCGACCGCCGGTGGGGCGCGCTGATGCGGTGGCATCGATGGCTCGCTCACGCACGGGATCCGCTCGGGCGCGGTCGCGTCACGATCTACCACGGCTGGGAATCGGGTATGGACAACTCCCCGCGCTGGGACGGTCCGTACTCGCGCGTCGTTCCCGGCGAGGATCTGCCGCCGTACACCCGCGCCGACCTCGAGCACGTCGCCGACCTCTCGATGCGCCCGACCGACCTCGAATACGACCGCTACATCTGGCTCGTCGAAGAGATGAAACGAGCGCACTACGACGACGAGATCCTGCCCAAGGTCATGAGTTTCATGGTCGAGGACGTCTTCGTCAGTGCGATCTTCGCCGTCGCATGCGATGTTCTCGCGACGATCGGGGAGGACTACTCCAAGCCGCGCGCTGACGTGCGAGACCTGCGGGCGTGGTCGGATCGGTTCAAGGCGGGCGTGGTCGCGGCCGCGAACGACCGCAACGGTGCCGCGCGTGACTACGACCTGCGCGCCGGTCAGTGGATCAACTCCGAGACCATCGCGGTCTTCGCGCCCCTGCTGTGCGGCGGGCTGTCGCGCGATCGGGAACGCGCGCTGCTACGACTGTTCGACGGCCCGCGCTTCTGCGGACACCCCGACCTGAGATTCAGTGTCCCGCCGTCGACGTCGCCGATTTCGGCCGACTTCCGCCCACGTGAGTATTGGCGCGGCCCGGTCTGGCCGGTGATGACCTGGCTGTTCAGCTGGGCCTTCGCGCGCCGCGGGTGGACAGAACGCTCCGCGCGACTCCGTGAAGAGGGCTTGCGGCAGGCCACCGATGGCGCGTTCGCCGAGTACTACGAGCCGTTCACCGGCGAGGCGCTCGGCAGTATGCAGCAGAGCTGGACCGCGGCGTCGGTGCTCGACTGGCTCGACTGACGGCCGCTCCCTACAGAAGAGTGCCCCGCGGTCCGAAGTGGACTGCGGGGCAACCTCTTTCGTATTGAGCGAGACTCAGAACTCTTCCGCACCGACCAGCGCGGCGTCCTCGTCGACGTGGTGCGACTCCGCCTTCTTCGACTGCACGAACCCGACCGCGATCACGGCGACGGCGCAGTAGCCGACGGCGAACCAGAACGGGGCCGCCGGAGCGAACCACTCCGCGAGGTAGGCGACCAGCACGGCCGACGCCGCGCCGCCCATCCAACGCAGGAAGCTGTAGCCGGCACTGGCAACCGAGCGCGGCTTGTTGGGATCGGCCGACGACATCGCAACGCCGGTGAACAGCGTGTTGAGGATGCCCGACGGCAGACCCGAGAGCACGATCGCGAGACCGGTCAGCCACACCTGGTCGGTGGCGACACCGACCGCTGCGAGCGCCATCACGACGCCGTAGCCGACGATCGCGGTCATCACGCCACCGCGCTGTCCGATCCATTCGGCGAGTCGCGGCCCGACGAAGACACCCGAGAGTGCGGTCAACAGACCCCAACCGAAGAACACCATGCCCGCCGGAATCGGCTTGAGGCCCATGGCAAGTGGCGCGTAGGCGATGACCGTGAACAGTGCGCCGGTGTAGAACGCCGAGCCGATCGACGTCAGCAGCAAGGTGCGGTTACGCAGCGCTTTGAGCGGGTCGACAATGCTGACCGCGACACGTTCTGAGCGCGGACCGTCGGACGGCAGCATGAACGCACACAGCACAGCACCGATCAGCATGAGGACCGCGGTACCCGCGAACGGTGCACGCCACGTCCATGCTCCGAGCAGTGCTCCGAGAAGCGGACCGACTGCCAGGCCGACGCCGAGCGCGGCCTCGTACAGTAGAATCGCGCCGTGCTGGCCGCCCTTGGCCGCGCCGACGATGAACGCCAGTGCCGTCGCCATGAACAGCGCGTTGCCGAGACCCCAGAGCACGCGCATCGCGATGAGGTGGTCGATGTTGCCCGCGAACGTCGAGACGCCCGCTGCGATGACGATCAACGCGAGGCCGACGGTCAGCGTGCGCTTGGGTCCGTAGCGGAATGCGGCCCAACCGGTGATCAGCATGGCGATCACCTGCACACCGAGGTAGACGGCGAAAAGCAGCGTCAGCTTCGACGGCGGCGCGTGCAGTTCCTCGCGGATCGTATTCAGGATCGGGTCGACGAGGCCGATACCCATGAAGGCGATGACCGCAGCGAATGCGGTCACCCACACGGCCCGGGGCTGACCCTTGAAGGTCTCGATCAGTGAGTGGGAGTGCTCCTCTGGCGCCGACTGCGCCGGCTTCTCCGTCGTGGTTGTCACATCTACCTCGTGTTCATTGTCGAAAGTTGTTGCTTACTAGAGTCTTTGGGGCTACTGCTGCTACTTCGCCGCTGCTGCTACTTCGCCGGGGTCGGAGACGGCGTCCCCTCGAGTTCCGCGTGCAGTGCGCGAAATGCGGGGGCGGCTGCGGCGAGCCGGGCCCGGTCGTCGTCGGAAAGCCGTTCGAGTGCTGCGGCGAGCGCGTCCTCGCGTTGCCCTCGAACCCGCTCGAGAACCTCGTGCCCGTGTTCGGTCAGTCGGACCAGGACGGCACGTCGGTCGTCGGGGTCTGGTTCACGCACGACCAGTCCGCTCTTACACAGGCCGTCGACCAGGGCTGTTGCCGTTGGCATGCGGATGGACTCGCGGTCGGCGAGTTCGCCCATGCGCATCGGCTCGTGGTCGACGATCGTGGCCAGCGCCGACGCCTGAGCAGCGGTGTACTCGGGAATCGGGGTGTGCCGACGCAACGCCAGGTAGAGCCGCGTCACGGAGGGGCGAAGCGCTCGGGCGATGTCTGCACTGTTGTCGGTCACGTTTAGCAAGTCTAATACTTAGGCTTATGAAATAAAAGGCCGAACGGTAGTGTGACCTTGTGACTCGTGACACGAAGAAGAACCTCACCCCAGCCAAGCGCGCGCTGATCAGCGTTGCCGCCGTCGCGCAGTTCGCGCTCCAGGGCTACGCCTTACGCGACCTGAAGAAGCGGCCCGCCGAGCAGGTGCGTGGACCCAAAAAAGCCTGGGCCGCAGCGAGTTTCATCAACTACATCGGCCCGATCGCGTACCTGGGCTTCGGGCGCAAGTCGGCGTAGGGGCGCGCAGTGGCCGGGACCGCATCGACCGGTGCGCGCGCAGAAAACGACACCTCTCGGGCCCTCCGCACGTACCGGTACATGCGGGCCGCCCAGGGCGCGTAACTTTCTGCGCACTGCGGCGCGCAGCGGCCGGCCGACCGCACGCCCGACCGAAGCCAGGCCCTAGAACCGGCCCCCGACGCCGATGCGACCCGAGCTCGACGACCCGCCGAACGAGCCGGGGCTGCGCCCGCCGCCGCTGGTGTAGCCACCGCCGCCGAAGCCGCCCCCGAATCCTCCGCCGTAGCCACCACCGCGCATCGTCCCGCGCAGGAAGCTGTCGACCAGGATGCCGCCGAGTACCGCACCCGTGGCCGCCGATCCGGTGCTCGAGCGCGGCTGCTGACTCTGCTGCCAGCTCACCACGTCGCCCTGCGCGGCCATGAGTGCCTGGTCTGCGAGGGAGCCGGCTCGACGCGCGGCATCGGTCGACGCTGTGGGGTCGCTCTGCGCGGTCTCGGTGGCCGACTGCAGTAGGCGCTGCGCTTCGGCGAGTCGGGTGCGTGCGGTCGAGCCGATGGCGCCGCGTCGAGTGGAAATGAAGTCCGACGCCGCGGTGACCTTGGCCTGCGCGCTGGTCAGTGCGGCGGTGAGGACCTCGGTTCGCTGCTTGCGCTTTGCCAACGCGCCGCGGGCGGAATCGAGTGCACGGTCGAGGTCGGCGTCGGCGTCGACCAATGCGGTGAACACTCCCAGCAGGTCCTGGTCGGTGCCGGCTTTGGCGCGATCGAGTGCCGTGGTGGCCGACGCCACCGCCGTTGCCAGCTCCGGCCCCCCATCCGTCGACAGTCCGGCGGCCTCCTGCAGTTCGCCTTCGACCTCGGCGATCAGCGCGGGCAGCTGGGTGTGCGCGGCGGCGATGTTGGTGTCGGCGTTGTCGATAGCGTCGAGAAGCTTGTCGGCCTGGGAAATGGCGCCCTCCGCCGAGCGGATCGCGGCAACGGCAGCGCCCTGCTCGCCGACGGGACGCGCGATCGCCGCGCGACCTTGGTCCGCGCTGCTCTCGGCAAACCCGACCTCCTGGGCGGCGAGGTCGACGTTGTGCTCGATCGAGCGCAGCGTCGGCGCGCCGTACTTCTGCTCCAGCGTCGTGAGTTGGCCTGCCGCTCCCTCGAGGCGTGCTCGCAGCGCGACGAGTTGCTGCGTGATCTGCGCGAATCGGCTGTCGGCGTTGATCAACAGATTGCGCATCTCGTCGAAGGCCGAGACCTGCTCGTCGAGTGCGGCGTCGACGTCGGTGCAGGTTGTGATGATCTGTACCAGCATCGAACGGCGTTCGTCGGGTGTCTCGGGGATGTCGTCGTCGAGTCGTTGTCGGAGCGAGAACGATGTCGCAAGACCACGTTTCGCGGCATCGAGTGCCTGCGTAAACGGTGCGGTCTGGGCCGGGCCGAACTCGTCGACGGCCAGCCGCAGCTCCTCCTCGCTGGTGCGGATCGCGTTGTCGGTGTCGGTCAAGACCTCGCGCGACCAGGGTTCGAGGACCTCGATCGGCTGTGACAGTAGTTGATCGCCGGTCAGTTCTTGTTCGCGGACGGAGTCGAGTTGAGACTCGAGCTTCTGCTTTCGACGCCGCCGCGAGTAGAGGTAGGCGCCACCGCCGCCGACGACCGCGACACCACCGACCGCTCCGGTGACGATTGCGGCGGTGTGCGACGGCGTGAGTGTCGAGCCGAGACCGTTCGCCGCGCCGACGGCCGCGCCCGGCCAGTCCGACTTCTTGAGCGCGGGCACGATGTTGTCCTGGGCGATCGAATCGAGCTTCGACCGGTCGAGGCCGTCGACCGAATCGGGCGCGTCGAAGCGGTACGCGCGGTCGTCGGTGGCGACGGCGAGGAGCACGTCGTGCTCGCCGAGGTCGCTCATCTGCACGGTCTGCGAGCCCCACTGCTCACTACCCAGCCCGTTGAATGTCTTGACGTAGACGACCCACAACTGCACGCCGTGGTCGCGGTAGAGCCCCTCGACCGCGTGCTGCACCCGTGTGCGATCCGACGACGAGAGCACGTCGGCGGGATCGGTCACCTGGTCGGGTAGCCGCATCGGCGGCTCGGCCCGGGCGGTGTCCGCAGCCAGAGAAGTACCCACCACCGCAAGCATGAGGAGTGCTCCGACAATCACCACGCGCAGGAGAACGCGAGGGTCCGGGATGTTCTTTCCGACAGTCAGCGGTCTGAGCATGTCACCAAATCTAGGCCGTCGACGGCCTCGAGCTGAACCCAGCCACGCCCGTCTCGCGCCGATTGTCCCGATCGCAGGACGAACGTCGCGTGAACAGGGTTGCGCCGCCACGGAAACCACAATCCTCGCGCGTCCCCGGCCGCCGTCGGACGTCGCCAACGTTCGGTCCTCGCCGACGTCGCCGTCTGCATCGGTGCCGCTGCACTGATATCAGTGCCGATCCTCGGGTCTTCTCTCGGTGACGGTCAGGTTCTTCATCGTGCTGTTTCCCGCGTCCGAGCCCCGCTGGTGCGCACCATCATTCGTGTGTTGCGCAGCAGCTCCGACGGTCGGTTGCGGTCGGGATTCTTCCTCGACCCGCTACGTCGCGGCTTGCCCGACGCCGAGGCTGAGCGACAGTTCTCGACCGCTATCGACTGGGGTCGCTACGGCGAGATCTACGACTACGACACCGACAGCGATCAGGTGTCGCTCGACGACGAGTTCACAGTGGCGCGATGATCGCCGCTCAAACAGCCGCCGTCCGACGTCGCTTGGGCGGCAACGGGATCTGCGCCGACGTCGTGTGTTGGTAGTCGGCGTATTCGGGATACTTCGACAGTGTCAGTGATTCAGTGAACTTGGTCGACCCGACGAACAGCAGCGTCAGCAGCACCGCGCCGACGATCGTCGGCTGCAGGATCGACCCCGCGGCCACGGCCCCGAACAGATAGATCACCCACCACTGGGCCTGCTCGAAGAAGTAGTTCGGGTGCCGCGAGTAGTGGAACAGCCCGGTCGTGCAGAACCGCGTCGAGGTCTGGCCTGAGGTCTTGCGTTTGTGGAACTCCCACTGCTGCTGGTCGGCAGTGGCCTCCCCGGAGAGGAACGCCAGGAAGGCCACCGCGAGCACGACGTCGAGCACACCGAACCCGCCCGGATGACGCTGCGCGGTGTAGCCGGGCACGCACCACCCGTCGTCGTGGCGGGCGAAGGAGGCCTGCACCGGCCCGGGTTCATTGCTACCTAGGGCGGTGCGCAGCCTGTCGGCGGTCCGGACGGCGGTGATGGGTGTGAGGTCGTCGTCGACGGGTGTGCAGTGGTGCCCGCCGGGCTTCAGCGAGGCGCTGCCCGGCAGACGGAGCAGATGTCCAGGGCTCAGGACGTCGATGCGACGAGCCGACAGGTTGAGGTGGCGGCGCAGATCTGCGAGGAACTCGCGGATGCCGCGGTCCGAGGCAGGGGAGGGGCACCTAAGGATTACGTGCAGTGAGTCCGGGCTACCGGAGCGGGCCAAATAGGCGGTGGTCGCCGAGTAGTCGCCGAGCACTTCATGCAGGCGCGGCCACACCTGCCCAGCGCAGCGGTCGAGGTCGATGACCAGCAGATCACTGCGGATCGGGGCCACAACAGCCCAGATGGCTTTCCCGCCGCCGGCACGCTCTGCCTCGGTAATCAGCTCAATCGGGTTGCCGCTGCGCTCTCGCCGAGCTTTGTTCGCCGTCGCGGTGCCTGCCAGCGCGAAACTCTCACCACCCGGCGCAGGCAGCAACCGGTACACCTCGGACCACCGCGACTCAGTAACCGAGTCGTGATCCGACACGCGTTCATCAGAACTAGCGCGAACAAAAGGGTACGCGCTACCCTGAGACCAGTCCTCCAAGACTGTCCCTTCGGGGTCACACTGAGTGCGAGATTGCCGCTCACACTCATAAACTTCGCGAACGCCCTCGGTTGCCGCCGGGGGCGTTTCGCTATTCAGCTATGCCGTTATGCGCTATCACGCAGCGGTAGAACCTCCTTCAAGGGTGGTACGCCGGGAATGGGCTGGCCTAGATCGTTCGCAACGAGGGCGCCCAAGTAGTCGACAACATGCATCCCGCGGGCCTTCGCGGCCGACTGGATTGTCGTCTTCAGCGCTTCCGTCGGAGACAGACTCAAAGTCACCAAGGACTTGCCCGAGGGGTCTTTACGCGGTCGGCCGGCCATGGCGGCCATTCTTCCGCGCAGAAATGGAAATCGCGGGATCGACACGCCGTAGGCCGTCGGAGTAGCACCGGTTGCCGGGGCCTGCCGGGAGGTGCCGGGAGGTGCCGCGGCTGGAGATGCGTGCCGCGCGTTGCGCGTCGGTCTCGCGCTCGGCCGCGGTGGATTGTTGGGGTGTGAGGGGTTCGGCGATCTGCGCGAACACCGGGACCATGGTGTCGGGGACGGGCTCGAACGCGCCGCGATCGGGGTGGGTGAGCATGGCGGCGTTGACCCACTGTTGCGGTGTGACGCGGCCGTAGTCGAGTCGGTAGTCGGCATCGGCGGCGAGTTGGGACATGAACACCTTGGCCGCGCGGCCATTGCCTTCGCGGTAGGGGTGGCTCATGTTGATCGAGGCGTAGACGGTGGCGGCCTCGACGGCGAACCCACCGTGGTCCAGGTCGGTCCAGTCGACGGCGGCGATGTGGTCGCGGGCGTGGTTGAGGTAGCGGCTGATCTGGTTCGGGTCAGCGAACGGCAGGCCGTCTTTGTTCAGCGGGTAGGTGCGCGGTACGCCGGCCCATTCGTAGATCGGGGAGAACAACGCGGCGTGGATGTTGTGCAGATGTTCGGCGTCGTAGGTGTGGGCGATCGGGATATGCCCGTCGGCGATCATCGCTTCGCGGTGGGCAGTGATGGTGTATTCGGCCGCGGCGAGCGCGTCGGGATCGGTGATGCCGAGTTTGTTGGCCAACACGGTGGTGCCGGGGATGAATGTGGCGTCCCAGTCATCCTGTGCGGTCACTCGCCCTCACCTTCCAGACACGACGACGGCACCACCTCGACGAGGCGGTGCCGTCGTGAACAACTACGGTTTGTGCGCGGTCAGCCGAGGGCGTGTACCGCTCGTGAGCTTGTCGCCATGGCGACGGCTTCGGCGATCACTTCGGCGTCGGTCAGTTCACCGCGCGCCGACCGGGTGAGCAGGTCGATGTCGGCGCGTTGCGGTTCCCACCCCTCGAGGACGTTGTTGTCGATTGCCTGCACGACACCACGGACCTGGGTGTCGGTGAGGCCGGCGAACAACTCCGGCCAGCGGGTGATCCATCGTGACTCGATCATCGCCGCACCTACCTTTCCTGAATGTCGCGTCATACTAAGTTTACCGATCATCGGCGTGTTCGGTCCGGTCACGACGTTGACAGCTCGTCGCGGAGGCTCGTCAGCTCTTCCTCGACAGACGTGTGCCCGCGCAGCACCCGGCGGGCGGCGTCGATATCGACGGCGGTGGGCGGCATGCCGGCCATGATGTGGCCGGCGGTGGCCGCTGCCAGGATCTCGTCCTCGGTGCGGCCGTGCGGTGTAGTCATCGACTCTCTCCACATGGTGAGGGCGGTTCTCCCGGCCCTCGGGGCGGGTGATCAGAACAGGGCGATCTGATCGCGGGCGGCGAGTTCGGCGGCACGCTGGTGTGCTTGGTCGACGGCGTGTTTGACGGTGGCTTCGGGCAGGGCGAGTTCGTGGGCGATGTCGGCCCAGCTGCGACCGTGCTCACGCATGTCGGCGGCGAGGTCACCGAGTTCGCGGTCCTGGGCGTCGGGGTCGTCGTCAGTCATCGCGGCGTGTCTTTCCGTTCAGATGCGGGCGAGGGTGTCGCGGATGGCCAGCCACCGGGTTTCGGCGGCCTGCTGGTGTCCGGTAAGGGCCGTCCAGTGGCCGGCGAGTTCGGCGGTCGGTCGCTCAGTGGTCACTTGGGTCATGCGAGCCAGCAGTGCGCGGTAGCCGCGGCGGTACCAGCCGTCGATGAGGGCGGCGGCCAGGTGGGGCAGGTCGGCACTGTCGGCGACGGGGCGGCCGTGCCGCGGGGAGGCGATCTCGAGCATGACACTACGGGTGCGGGTGGTGAGTCCTCGATCGGCAAACCGCGCATTGACCAGAACGGGTGTGGCGGGGCTACCTTCGTCGAGCAACGCAACGACGGTGTCGAACACGGCCTGATGCACAGCACTGAGGAACACCACACTGCCGGCGGGAAGCACCGTGGTGGTGGTGCCGGCGTCACGGTCGGCGCGAGCCGATCAGCGCCTCGACGACGTGGCGGGCCCGGGCCGGTGGCGCCCACAACAGAGCGGTGAGCATGTCCAGTTCCAGGGCGAGGGTGTTGTCGACCTCGGCGGTGTCGTCACCGATGGTGCCGGTGAGGGTGAGGTCATCTCCGGCGGTGACGGTTTCCAGTTCGGGCAGCGGTTCGATCGCGGTGGCCGGCGGCTGCGGCACATCGCAGGGTGCGACCTCGGGTTTGTCGGCCATGACGATCACCTGCTGTCTCCTTGTTCGTATCGGTGGGTTAGGCGACGTCGCTGCGGACGCCGGTGAGGTCTTCGTACGCCCACTGTTCGCATTGGGCGGCCAGTTCGGCGAGCTCGTCGCCGTAGTGAGAGTCACCCTCGGCGTAGGCGCGTTCGGACTGCGCCCAGTAGGCCACGGCGCGCTGCGCATAGTCGGCGGTTGCCATCGTCGCGGTTCCTTTCGGTCACGCGGCCGCGGAGGCTGGCGGAGGGGCAATATTCGCCGGTGCAATATTGGCCATTGACGTCACCTTCATTACTCGATGATACATCGTATTCGATTGCAGTGCAATCTATTTCGCGTTCTGTTTGTCGATTTACACTCAGCCGCAACGATGTTCACTCGAAGTCATGCACGCGCTTCTTCGGCGTCCGGTCGGGTGTGGCCTTTCCTGATACTTGGCCGCTTGTGCGCGCTGGCCGGATGCGGCAGGAGCGCAAAGCGGCCCGGTGCCGCGATGGGAGCGCAGCGCGTGGCAGCGGGTCGGTCGGAGCCTCTTGCCGCGCAGGTCGGGGCGTAGAACAATCGGCAGGTCAGGAACGGCGTTCTTCGTGGCGGG
>NZ_DLSO01000104.1:11925-12582 GCF_002500165.1 Gordonia sp. UBA7860
TCAGCGCGGTTGGCGTTCAGCCGATGTTCATTTGTTCGGTAGTTTGAGGTCTGTCAATATAGACGTATGTCGAAGCAGAACGAGTTGCCTGTCGTGGCAGGCGAGGCGTGTTGTACGCCGTTGGTGCAGGAACCGCTCAGTGCCGATGCGACCGTGGAGCTCGCGCGCATGTTTAAGGCGATGGGCGATCCGGCGCGGCTGCGGCTGCTGAGCTTGGTGGCCAGCCATGCCGGCGGGGAGGCCTGCGTGTGTGACATCTCGGAATCTTTCGATCTGTCCCAACCCACCATCTCCCACCATCTCAAGGTGTTGCGGCAGGCGGGTTTGCTCGACTGCGAGCGCCGGGGAACGTGGGTGTATTACTGGGTTATTCCTGCTGCGTTGCAGCAGCTTTCATCGATTCTGAGTTCAGCGGATCCCACCGCAGACACGTTGGTGACCGCGTGAGTACCGCTACGAACACGCCGGAGCATCCCGCGGTCGTCGGCAAGCTCTCCACCCTCGACCGGTTCTTGCCGGTGTGGATCGGGGTGGCGATGGTCGCCGGGTTGCTCCTGGGTCGGTTGATCCCAGGCCTGAACGATGCGCTCTCGGCCATCTCGGTCGATGGTGTCTCGCTGCCCATCGCGATCGGCTTGCTGATCATGATGTATCCGG
>NZ_DLSO01000101.1:0-33434 GCF_002500165.1 Gordonia sp. UBA7860
CGACGGTCGCCTCGTCGAGTTCCTCCGTCTCGACCTCGCTCGCGTCATCCTGTTCGGTGGCAAGTGATTTGAGGTCGATAGACGGATCGAGGCCGCCGGTGAAGTCGGCGAGAATCGCCTGATCCCGCGCGGCGACGCGCTGCGCGGGAGTGCACAGTTCGAGGAGCTGTGCCGCCATCTCGTCTGTGCTCCACGTTCGCACGCCCGCGGCCTCCACGGCCGCGACCATGCCGTCGTTGTGACCCATCAGCCCGGTGCCGCGCACCCAGCCGATGAGCGCGTGCGCGAGAGTCGTTCGCGCACCCCACGATTCCTCGGCTCCCCAGCGGGTGACGAGCGCATCGAGTGCGGCCTTGGATTCGCCATAGGCCCCGTCCCCACCGAACATGCCGCGATTGGGCGATCCGGGCAGCACGACGTGCAGTCGAGCCGCGATGTCATGGTCGGCACCGATCTCACACAGCCCCGCGATGAGCCGCTCCACCGACCAGAGCAGGACCTTCATCTCGAGCTCGGCGCGCGCTCCGGCGTCGGTGAGATCACCGGCGACACGAGGTGCCGCGAACGGGAAGAGGAGCGTCGGCTTCATCGCCGGCTTGAGGACAGCCGTTGTGCCGCCGATGTTCTCGGTCTGTTCGCTGCCGACCCATTCGACGAGATCGTCGACGTCGGTGTACGACGCCATGTTGGTCGGTGCGACCCACAGCGCGGCGTCGTGACGCGCGTTCTCGCGGTAGAGCTTCTTGTAGAAGGCGAGCTTTCCGGAATCGAGCTTCGACGTCGTGGCGATGACCGTCGCTCCGCCCGCGAGCAGTCGGCCGATCACGCCTGCGGCGATCGATCCCTTGCCCGCGCCGGTCACCACTGCGACCTCGTCGGACCATTCACCCGAGTCCGGCGCCTCTGCTGCGGCGGCGATCGCGCCGAAGATCTGGGCACGTGTCGCCTCGCCTGCAGCGGAAGCCTTGCCCTGCCACCACGTGGCATGTTGTGCGACAGTCTGTCCCGCACCCACGAAGGACTCGACGATCGACTCATGTCGGTCGGCGAGATCGGCGTCGGAAGTCAGCCAGATCCGCACCAGATCCTCGCGGCTCGTGGCCCACCGGTCGTCGACGAGGACGATCTTCTCGGCGTCGAACGCCGGCGCGACGGTGCGTGCCCAGTCGGAGCCGAGCTCGGCACTGACCCGCTCGGCCAGCTGAGCGTCGACGTTCTCCGCGATCTCGGGCGCGGCGTCGTCCTCGGTGAGTCCGAGTTTGGCCAGCACCGTGTACGCGGCAGAGGCGAGCGCGCCGCTACGTCCGGTCAGTTGCTCGGTGAACTCACCGAGAGCGGCCGCGTCGACCGTTGCGCCACCGCCGGTGTCGGCCGCGGGCTTGGCGACCGCGATGCCGCGGGACGCACCCACCGCGGTCACCGCGCGGTCGACGAGAGCGTCGAGTGCGTCGGTGTTGGCGAGAGGTCCGTCGAGCAGGTCGCCGAGGTCGCCGCCACGCACACTGGCGCCGTCGCGTGTGCCGAGAGCGAGCGCCACGGTGGCGTGCAGCCCCCAGCCGGGACCGAGCTGCCACACACCGGTCACCCGATCGGCGATGTACGCCTGCCGCTTTCCGACGGGGCCGAGCACCTTGCGGATCTGATCGGACACCGCGTCGGTGAGGACCGCACCCAGAGGGCGGTAGCCACGCGCGAGGCTGTCGACCGTCGCGGCGAGCGCCACCATGTCGGCTTCTGCGGCGCCGTCGATCGCGCCGAGTCCGAGTTCGCCACCGATGTCGAGCAGGAGCTGGTTACGCCGCGACGATACGCCGTCACACAGCGCCTCGATGGTGTCTGCCGAACCGATCTGCTCGGGGCGGATCTTGGTCCACAGCGCGACTACTGCACGAACCGCATCCGACGGCCCGAAGGTGACGTCGTCGGGCCGCGGAGCGCCCGCGGGCGCGCTCGGAGCAGCAGGCGCTGCCGCCGCTGGAGCGGGCGTGCTTGTCGCCGCATCTTGTGAAGCACCAGTGTCTTGCGCAGCTGCCTCGTCGGCGGGTTCGTCATCGAGCTCGGCACCCGCGTCCTTGGCAAGGATGACATCGGAATCGCGCTCGAGATTCACCACTTCGGTTGTCGCCGAACCGTAGTCGTCGAGCTTGAGGGTGTTGGTCGCCAGGCCTGCGAGCGTCGGCGCACCCTTGAGGCCGATCTCGACGAACCGTTGGATGCCGAGCCCACCGCGTTCGGCTGCACCGAAGAGAAGGTCCTGCGTCTCGATCCAGCGCACGGGACTCGCGAACTGCCACGCGAGCAGCTCGATGAGAACGATGCGTGCCAAACCAGCCGGGTCAGCCGCATGGGTGTCCCAGTCGGCGAGCACGGCGTCGAGCGGCTCGGACGGCACCAGTGCCGCGATCTCTTCGACGAACGCGCGGTCGAGTGTGAACAACCGCGGCACGAGATTCGGGATGTAGCGCCCGACGAGGATGTCGGGATCGATCCGTGCGGGCAGCAGTTCGTCGAGCTTGCCGCGGAACTCGGGCACACCGGCGCGCAGCACCGTCGAATGGAACGGGACGTCGATGCCCGGTACGAGGATGAACGATCGCTTGCCGCCGAATTCGGTTCGACGACGCTCGATCTCGTCTTCGAGATGTTCGAGACCGCGAACCGTGCCCGCGATGGCGTACTGCGAGCCGAGAAGGTTGAGGTTGACGACTTCCAGGAACTCGCCGATCGACTCCCCGACCTCCGCGACGAACGACTCGACGTCGGCGTCGGCGAGGCCGAACTGACTCGGGCGAATGGCCGCCATGCGATAGTCGCTGCGCCCCAGGTCATCTCGCGGGACCAGATGGTGCATGGCCTCGCCGCGCTGGAACACCACCTCGAGGACGGCCTCGAGTGGGAGCACTCCCGCGCATGCCGCGAGGGCGTTGTACTCGCCGACCGAGTGTCCACAGGTGATGGCACCGTCGACGAATCCGCCCGCTTCCTTGAGCTCAGCGATCTGCGCGACGCCGAGCGTCGCCATCGCGACCTGGGTGAACTGAGTCAGGTACAGCACACCGTCGGGGTGGTTGTAGGTGGTTCCGTTGGCCACGAGGGTGGTGGGGTTGTCGCGAACGACCGCGAGGATCGAGAACCCGAGAGCAGCACGTGTGTGCTTGTCCGCGCGATCCCAGATGGCCCGGGCGGCCTTCGAGCGCGACCGGGCGTCGAGCCCCATGCCCTTGCTCTGGATGCCCTGGCCCGGGAAGGCGTAGACGGTGCGCGGAGCCGCGAGAAGTCCCGTGGCACTCATCACCAGGGTGTCGCCGACCTTGCAGGTCACCTCGACGACCTCGCGGCCGTGGTCGAGACCGACACGGTCGACGCGGACCGAGACCGCATCTCCGGTGCGAACCATCCCCAGGTAGCGAGCCGTCCACCCGACGATCGGGCGTGGCGACGGAGTGCGATTACGTGAATCGGCCGCGGTGACGACGTGCTGAGCTGCCGCCGACAACCACATGCCGTGCACGATCGGCTCGCCGAGTCCTGCGAGCTTCGCGGCACATGCGTCGGTGTGGATCGGATTGCGGTCACCCGAGACGGCAGCAAACGCACCCATGCGCGTCGGCGCGGTGATCGTCGCGGTACGCAGCGGCTTCCGGGTGGCCGATGCCTCGTCTGTGATCGCTCCTCCGGCGCGCTGCGGATCGTCGAGTTCGGCATCGCCGATCCGGCCTCGGATGGCGAAACGCTCTGTCATACGGGCGATCTCACCGTCCGACCCCGACACCTCGACGGCGACGTCGATGACGCGCCCCACGGTCGTATCCCGGACGTCGCCCGCGCGCGCGACGACGGTGAGCTCGGTGTCGTGGTCGGGAATGGTTGCGACCGTCTCGATGGTGTGGTCGAGGTGGACGAGGTCGAGCAGTCCCTCGACGACGGGGATGCCGTCATCGGTCGTGACAGCACCGATTGCCGCGAAAACGCTTGGCCAGCAGGCTCCGACGAGCGTGTCGGGCACCGCGAAGCCGAACGGCTGCGACGGTGTGACGGCGTGGAGGTGAGCGGGCAGCGTGTTGGCGGTGACAACGGCGTGGTCGGCGACCCCGTCTGCCGACCACTCGACCTTGGTGACCGCGGCACCGTCGACGACGTCTGTCAAACGTCCACCCGCTGCGACGGTGAGGATCTCGCGCATGGCGTCTGCGGCATCGTCTCGCTCGATGCGTGGGCTACCGCCGTCGGCGATGCTCCGATCGACCCGGAGCGGAATGCGCACCGACGATCCCGAGATCGGCACTGTCAGCTCCAAGTTGTCTTCGCCCAGATGCTCAAGCACAGCGGCGGTTGCCGCGTGCTCCGCGCGATGCTCCGAGGTGACCTCCCAGGACTCCCGATCACCGAGTAGCGCAATGGGACTCGGCACGATACGGCCGGCCCACGAGACATCGTCTGCCCAGAGCACGGCACCGAGGACGCCTGCGTCGCGAACCTGCGCCTGCTTGCGTGCGGTGATCGGCTCAGGCGCCGCACCGGCGATGCTCAGATCGTCGACGACCCTGGCCTCGAACCGGTCGAGTAGGTCACCCACCGGCTCATCGACACGAGTGATACCCGAGACCGCGACCGGCCCCGGGATGATGCAGACGGCGTCCGCGCCATAGCGTGCATCGTGGGCCTGCCACAGCGAGTCGCTGCGCCACCACCGTCGAACATCTTTGTCGACGACGGGCACGAAGTTGACCGGCTTGCCGGGGGTCCGGCACAGACCGAGGAAGAACGCGACGTCCGCGGGATGCAGGATGTCGGTCTCGATCTCGGGATAGACACCGCCGAGAGCGTCGATCGCCGCGTGCGGATCGTCGGTCGACGCGAGGTCGGCGAACATCGTCGGCACCGGTCCCGAATCCTTCGGGTGCATACGCGCCTCGGTACGCTGCAACATCTCGACAAACCGCTGCTGCCAGGTGATGTCGGCCCACGGGTACTGATCGGTGCGACCATCCCCGACGGCCAGCGTCGCGTAGCGGTCGAGCCATTCGCGGTAGGTCATGGAGTCGACGTCGCCGAAGTAGGGCTTGGCAGTCGGTGCCATCGCGGCGACGATCTCGTCACGGCGTTCGGCCACCGCGTCGGCGTCGCCCGCCACCTCGTCGAGGAGTCGGCCGCAGCGCGACGCGGCATTGTCGACCTCGTGGATGTCGGCGCCGAGTTGGCTTCGGCCCGAGGCCATTCCGTGTGCGGCACGGCCTGCGCCGATCCACTCGTCGACACCCTCGGTGTCGACGAGCAACTGCTTGACCTCCGGCGCCGTGGTGGCCTCGGCGGTGGCCATGGCCGCGGTGCCGATCAGGATGCCGTCGAGCGGCATGGTGGGATAACCGTGCCTTGTTGCCCATTCGCCGGTCAGGTACTCGCTGGCGCGCTCGGGCGTACCGATGCCGCCACCGACGCAGATGACGACGTTGTCACGCACGCGCAGCTCGGCGTAGGTGGAGAGCAGCAGGTCGTCGAGGTCTTCCCATGAATGGTGGCCGCCGGCGCGCCCGCCTTCGATCTGCACGATGACCGGGTGGTGCGGTACCTCGGCGGCGATGCGGATCACCGAACGGATCTGCTCGACGGTGCCGGGCTTGAATGCGACGAAACGCAGTCCTGCCTCGACGAATTCGTCGACGAGGGCCACGGCGTCCTCGAGTTCGGGGATACCCGCCGACACGATCACGCCGTCGATCGGAGCGCCCTGCGCCCGCGCCTTCTGCACGAGACGCTTGCCGCCGAGTTGGAGCTTCCACAGGTACGGATCAAGGAACAGCGCATTGAACTGTGCCTCGCGGCCGGGCTCGAGGAGGTCGGTGAGCGTGGCAACGTTGCGCGCGAAGATCTCTTCGGTGACCTGGCCGCCGCCGGCGAGTTCTGCCCAGTGGCCCGCGTTCGCCGCGGCGGCGACGATCGCCGGGTCGACGGTGGTCGGAGTCATGCCCGCAAGCAGCATCGGAGAGCGCCCGGTCAGTCGGGTGAACGCCGTCTGCACGACGCGCCGACCATCGGCAAGCTCAGCCAGCGTCGGGGCGAAGTCAGACCAACGGCGTGCGACCTCCGGAATTCCGCCGGGGCTGAACAGGTTTCGCTGACCCCCGCGAAGTGCGGTTGCCACCAGGCCGACGCCCTGCCCGCGAACGAGCGGCGCGGTGAGTCGCGTTGCGAGATCGGTCGGACCGAAATCGAGAATCCACGCGGCGCCGTCGGCGATCACGGCGTCGATCTGAGCAACCCAGTCGACCGGTGCGACCAGAATCGATTCGGCGTGACCGGCGGCGAGGTCGGCGTCGATACCGCACGTCTGCGCCCACTCGCGCACCAGATCGACCGCCGGCGCCATGCCGGGGTGGTGGAATGCGACGCTGACGCGAAGCGCGTCGAAGACGGGGGCGAAGGGCGCGCCGCCGGTGACCTTGCGCTTGCGGTCGTCGGCCTCGGCGGCGACGATGCGCTCGCACTCCGCCGCGAACGCCGCGAGGTGCCGGGGTGCGCCGGACAGCACAACCGAACGTCGGCTGTTGCGAATGGCGATCACGGGTGCGGTGACCAGTTCGGCGTCGGGCAGCCCCGCGCGGTAGGTCGAGAGGATTTCGTCGATGCGTGCCGGGGCAACGTTGGTGATCGACAGCATCGGCGAGCCGTCGGGACTGCTCGCCAGGCCACGACGTCGAGCAACGAGCGTGCCCGAGGCGGCGATGAGATGCGCGATCGCAAGTAGCTGTCCGCAGCCGCTCTCGCCGTGCCGGATGGCGTCGACGGCGAGTGATCCCTGCGAGTGTCCGACGACGGCGACGGGTGCGATCACATCGGGATCGAGGCCCTGCTTCTTGAGTGATTCGACGGCTGCAACCTGGCTGAGGAGCACACCGGGTCCGCTCAGTGCGAAGTCGGCGAGCTCGGCGTCCGACGGCACCGGCTCGCCTGCGTCGGCCGCACGCACCCACGCGAGCGGATGGAAGCCGTCGGGGCGAGCGATCTCGATGGAGTCGGCAACGGGGGCGAGCATGCGGTCAGCGACGGCGACTGCCCCCGCCAGCTTCTGCTCGAGATCGGCGTCGACGACCAATTCGGCCAGTGTCGACAACCACGGACCACCCTGTCCACCGAAGCTGATCGCGTACTGCTCACCTGCTGCGAGCCGATCGATCAGGGATTCTGCAGGGCGTCCGGTGTTGCGGCTTCCGTGGTGCCCTGGGCGGAATTGGTCGACGGTCACGGGCTCTCCTCGTGGTTCGGGGCTCGGCTGATGTGCGATGCAGGAGTTGTCTGGGTCTCGTGCGAGAGCACCACGTAGCACGACCCGGCGGCGGGGGGATATCGCCGGGTCGCGCACGTGTCTCTCACGAACATGCTTGCCCAGCAACACCTTTGACGCTGTGGCGGGCGACTGACAGTTCAGCGTGGAACGTCGTCGACATGAACGTGGCACTCATGATGGCACATAAACGTGAGGACTTCCTCATGTTGTTTCCGACCCTCAGGTATACCCGCGAGTAGTCCCGCCGGTAACAAATGACGCGGTTCTCCGCCCCCGAGACCGCGTGCACATCCGACCAGTTCGCGGCGTATTTCCTTACTCATTCGAGCTCCGGTCGAGGCGCCCTGCGTCCGTTATATAATCGTTATGTGACCTGTCGCACTCCGTGTCGCGTACTGCGACATGCCACGCCCGTGGGACTGTCGAGCCCGGGCGGCGAAGTCGTTAGGGTTCAGGGATGACCGACTGCGTGTTCTGCCAGATCGTCGACGGTTCCGCGCCGGCCCGAAAGGTGTACGAAGACGACGCCGTGGTGGGCTTCCTCGACATCAAGCCGGTCTCGCGTGGGCACACCCTGATCGTTCCCCGAACGCATTCGGCGGGCCTTGCCGATCTGGCTCCCGACGACGGCGCTGCGCTGATGCGTGCGGGACAGGTTGTCGCGGCCGCATTGCGGACGGCGCCGCTGACACGCGACGACTCGCCTGCTGATGGGGTGAATCTCGTCGTCAACGACGGAAAGGCCGCCTTCCAGACCGTCTTCCACACGCACCTTCATGTGATCCCCCGTCACCGCGGCGACAAGCTCCGCATGGCGAGATCGCTGCTCGTGCGTCGCGACAAGACCCCCGACGTCACCGCGGCCACGGTGCGTGCGGCGGTCCTCGAACAGATCGGACGCGCATGACCTACGACGACGCCCTCACCACTCCTGATGCGCAGATCCCCCAGGCCGCCATCGACACCCTCGCGGGTGCCGAGTGGATCACCGTGTTCACCGGTGCGGGAATGTCGGCCGACAGCGGTGTGCCGACATTCCGCGACGCACAAACGGGACTCTGGGAAAACTTCGACGCCGAGCAACTGGCGACCCCGCAGGCGTTCAACGCCGACCCCGCCCTCGTGTGGGGGTGGTACCAGTGGCGCGCACACCTGGTCCGACAGGCCGCCCCGAACGCAGGGCACCTGGCGTTGAGCGCCCTGGCAGAGCCGACCGACGAGGCCGACGACGCACCATCGGTCATGGTGGTGACACAGAACGTCGATGACCTACACGAGCGTGCAGGCAACACGGTCGTCAGCCACCTACACGGCTCCCTTTTCGCTCCCCGCTGCTCGCGCTGCGGACACCCCTATGAGGGCAGAGATGCCGACCCGACAACAGCCACCGACGAACGCCCGGTCGAGCCGCCCGCATGTCCGATATGTCTGTCGCCGGTACGGCCGGGCGTCGTGTGGTTTGGCGAGCCGCTCCCCGCGGAGCCGTGGGCACGTGCCGAGCAGGTATTCGACGTCGCCGATGCCGTCCTCGTCGTGGGGACGAGCGGTATCGTCTACCCCGCCGCGGCGCTGCCCGAGCGCGCAGCGAACCGCGGCATTCCGATCATCGAACTGAACCCGGAACCGTCCGGACTGAGTTCTGTTGCCACGCATAGCATTCGGACCACCGCCGCGCGAGGTCTACCCGAGATCGCCGAACGCGTGCGTGCCGCACGGCGCAGCCGATAGCTGCTACTCCGCTCCGGTCAGGTCGATCGGTTCCCACGCAGCAGCCTCGCGGGAGGCCGTCGCCGATACCGAACCTGGTTTGACGCCTCGACGGTCGAGAAGCCGGATCACCGCGGCGAGCGCGGTGTCGGCGTCGAGCTCGAACTCCGATTCGCGCACGCGCGCGAATTCCCAACCGCAGCGGCGCAATTCACGCTCGCGCTCCATGTCGGAGCGCGCTTGGGCACCTGTCGAGGTGAACTCGTCTCCGTCGCATTCGACGGCCATCCGGCCCTCCGAACCCGTGACCACGAGATCGATAACCCGATTGTTGACAAGGACTTTCGGTGTCACGTGATAGCCGAGTGCGGCCAAGCGGTTGAACACCCGCTGCTCGAAGAGGCTGTCGAAAGGTTCGACGCGCTCGTCGTCGGGGACGTCGGAGGGCATCGGCGCGATGGTCGGCCCTTGATTTGCCTGCATGTACCCCAGCAGCGAGTAGCGCAGGTCGTTGGGACGCAGATCGTCGAGTCCGACCGAGTGGAACAACCACACCTGGTCCATCGCGCGCGACGCGGCGACGTTGATTCGACGCTGTGATTCTGCGCGGGTGAGGGCACTCAGCGACGAGGGGTCGGAGACCACCATCGACAAGAACATCACATGGCGTTCGTCGCCCTGGAAGTCGGGCGGGGTACCGACCCGGATACGACGCGCACGCCAGGTCTCCTCGTCGACGGCCTCGCGCAGGAGACGGGTGATCTCATCGACCTGCTTGGCTCCCTGCAGCGCGATGATGCCGAAATCGAGTTGGGCATAGGCGGGATCGGCGAGGCAATCGAGCAGTGTCGCAACGATCGCCGCGGCCTCGCCTTCATTCACCAACGACTGCCCCTGGCCGGTGGCGACGCCGTCGACGCGCACGGTCCGCAGGGGATCGAGGCGATCGGCACCGAACTGCCGAACGGGAACGAGTGGCGACCCACCGTAGAACTGTCGCGACGAGTACTCGATGATCTCCGGCATCGACCGGAAATGTTCACGCAGTCGGATGAGGTGACCGAATCGACTGCGCAGCAACGAGAACAGACTCGATCGCGGTGTCAGACCGTCGCGGAGGTAATGCGGGAGATCGGGAAGCTCGGCGTCGAGTCTGGCGAACGCGTCGTCGAGCGAGGTTCCGGCGAGTCCGCGTGGGGCGCACTGCTTGTCGTCGCCGACGACGATGACGCGGGGCGCGAGCCACAGCAGAAACGAACTGGTGATGTCGGCCTGACTCGCCTCGTCGACGATCACGACGTCGAACGAATTCGGTTCGGGCGGAAGCATGTCGGCGACCTGGCTGGTCGACATGATCCACGCGGGAACCGCCGACTGCGCCTGCTCCATCGCTTCGCGCGCGGCAGTCCGGAATCGGTTGGCGTGCTTGCCCGATCCCTTGCCGAGATTGATCATGTGGTCGCGGTAGGACTGCAACGCCTGCACCTGGGCGACGGTGGTGCGCGCGAGACACGCCCGCCACGCGCGCGCGGCGGCGAGCTTGGTGGTCAATTGTGCGATGTCGGCATCGGCCTCGTCGAGCGCCGAGGCCAGACGTGCCTCGGCGTCGGGGTCGCTGCGTTCGGCCACCCAGGTCCGCGCCCGACGCCACTCCCACGCGCCGACCACGTCACGTAGGCGCGCGTCCCACGCCGGGTCGTCGGCTGTTGCGGCCAGGGCCGCGTAGAACTCCGGTGCCTTGCCGCGTAGCCGCAGAGCGAGCAGGTCGACGGCCGCTTGGTCGTTCAGCTCACCACGCGCAGTGGCGAACGCGCGTCGCGCCGCCCTGATCGCCTCCGCATCAGCGTTGGCCAGTGCGGCGACGAGTGCATCGCCTTCGGGCGACGGCCCCCTTTCGACCTCCGTCGACAGCCGGTACGCGTGATCGGCCAGTTCCTGCTCGGCGAGAATCGCATCGTTGGCCGCCGCGATCGACGCACCCTGGTGGGCAACCTCGGCGACCTGCGCGACGCTGCGCGGGCGCGGGCCACCGGGACTGATGTACTCGAGCTCGCGAATCAACTGATCACGCGCAGAAAGCAGATCCGATACCCAGGCGAGCTGCGTGTCGAGGCGGACGAGTTGGCTGAGCTGCTTGGATCGCGAACCGGCGGTGTCGACGGGGACATGCAGATCCGCGAGCACGCGATGCACCTGACTCACGGCATCGAGGACCGCGAGGTGATCAGCGACGAGCGCCAGGCTGTCGGCATCGGTGGCCGCGTGGCCGTCGACGCTGGCTGTGGCGCCCGATTCTTCCACTGCCCGTTGCTGTTCCGATCGCAGGAGGCGGCCGCGCCAGCGTCCGCCATCACGCAGATAGGTCGCGGCAGCTGCGAACCGCTCGCCGTCACCCGGCCGCGCGTTCTCGACGACGATGACGTGCGCGCCGATCGCCCGGTCACGCTGCGCGGCGTCGGCGATGACCGACGAGAGAGCCGTGACCCGCGACCACAGGTGCGCCTCCTGACCGGCGAGCAGCCTGTCGGCCATGTCGACGACCAGGGGCGGGAACGTCGCAACCTCGCCGGAGGCCACCGCGAGGTGATCGCAGATTCCCTTGATCCGCAGCAACCGTTCGCTTCCGACGTCCGAGAGGATCGACATCAGCGAACCGCTGCCGACCATCGGCTCCTCGGGTCGCTGTCTGATCCGTTCGCAGATCGCGTCCATCGTCATCGTGTCGGGCAGGTAGTCGTCGAGGTCCGGCAGTCGCTGCGCGAGACGCCCGGAATCGTCACCGACGCGGCGAAGCAGTTCGAGCAGTCGGGTGAACTCGCCGCCGTCCAGTGGAGGCAGTGCGCCGTCGAGCGGCCCGGGAAGCCAGTCGAACCGTTCGGCGTCGGCGTTGCACGCGCGCACGATCGACGCCGCGGTACCGCGATAGTCGCCCGCGACCCACTCGTGCACCTCGGTCTCGGACGAACGCAGATCCCACAGACCGCGGAGCGCGCGCTCGCGCCGATCGACCGCTTGTGCACGGCGGTAGGCGAGGTCGTCGATCTCTGCGTCGGCGACACCGGGTGAGAAGCTGGACTTGCGGTCGGCGATCGCCTCGACGCCCGACACCACGGCGTCGTAACTGTCAGTGCTGATGTCCGCGAGCGAGACGGTCAGCTCGCGTAGCTCCGGCGGGAGGATGTCGCGCAGCACCTGCAGCGCGTTGACCTTCTCGCTGGTCACCAGCACGCGCTGCCCCTTGGCGAGAAGTGCCGAGAGGACGTTCGCGATGGTCTGGGTCTTGCCGGTACCAGGTGGTCCTTCGACGACCACGCCGCTGTCGACACCGAGTTGGGCCAGCACGTCACGTTGCTCGACATTGGACGCGAGCGGGAACATCGCATCGGCGACGAGTTCGGCCGCAGGAGTCGTTCCCGGCCCGCTGAGCGCCGCCAGCCGGTCTGCTGCCTCGATGGGCGCGACGAGCTGCGACAGCCCGATCGGCACCTCGGTGTCCGGCTCGCGCAGTGCCGCCAGCATGGCGTCGTAGAAGCGCAACGCCGACCCCGTTCCGCGGTTGCGGAGAACGATGGCCGGCGCGAGGTCGATGGTCAGTGACACGTGATCGTCGTCGATGACGACGTTGTCGCGCCACGCGGAAACAAGTTGTCCCGCAGCAGAATTTGCGATGTTCGTCAGGCCTACTACACGTCCCCGCTGCTTGACCGCCTCGGACAGGTCGATGCCGTCGATGGAGGCGAGCAGGTGGGTGTCGTGGATCATCGGAACGCCCGCGGATCCGAGCGAGATCCGGATGACCCCCGAATCGGTGTCGCGTTCCGCGACGACGTCCTGAGTCAGCAGGTGTTCGCGAACGAGGGGCTCGGCGTCGTTCTCCTTGTCGACGACGGTGACCAGTCCGTTGGCGAGGACGATCTCGAGCGCCTCGGGATCGGCGACGAGGTCGTCGAGGATCGTCGACAGTTGCGAATACGTGTCATCGTCCGGAGATACCTCGACGACGGTCTGTCCTGGCGCCGCTCCCGTGCGTACCTGCACCGGCGTCGACCTGCCTACCCACACGACTGCGGGATGCGAGTCGACGGTGGTGACCGACACCGATCGTGACCGGACCAGGCCGCGGAGGAAACCGATCAGCCTCGACACCTGATCCCGACGCTCATCAGGAGTGTCGTTGATCATGCGCTTGCTGCCTTCCCGCCGCGATACCAGAGTTCATCAACGCTACCAAGGCCGCGGAGGCCCGGTCGTGTCGACGAGCACTGTGGCGGTGCAGCTCAGCGAACCGAGGTGCCTCGAAGGGCGGGGAAACCGCCGTCGACGTAGTGCACATTGGTGTAGCCGAGGTCAGCGATCTGCTCGGCGATGCGCGGTGCCTGCGAACGCACAGAGACGACGGCGATCTCGGTGTCGCGGTTGCTGACCAGCGGGAAAGAACCGGTCGGCGTGGGCGCGAGTCGAGTTGTGACCTCATTCGGGTCGACAACGACCGCGCCGGGAACACTGCCCTGGTGACGGACGACCTGCGGACGGGCGTCGACGACGACTGCGTCTCCGTGCTCGACGTGATCGATGGCTTCTGCTGCGGTAATCGAACTCACCACTGACACTGGTGACTCACTCCTGAACTAGAACTTCTACGTGCTTGCCGGGAGCCGGATCGACCGCTCTCCCCCAAAAAAGGTTACGGAAAGATATCGATCTGTCCACCTTCGCATCATCAGCCTGGTCACAGGTTTCAACCCGTTGTATCGCGCAGCGAATCCTTCGGTCGGCTATGTCAGCCCCGACTACGGCCGGCGACGCGCGGATTACCGCGCTTCCCCCAGCTGTCACCGCGTTTGCCGTGGCGGTCACGGTTGAAGCCGCCACCGCCCTGACCATTACGTTTACCGCCACGTGCGCGAGGCGGGCCCTGGTCGCGACGGATGTCGATCGGGTTCTTGCCGATCCGCGTGTGCCTCAGGCGATCCAACGTCTCACGGTCGAGGTCCTCGGGAAGCTCGACGATCGAGAAGTCGTCGCGGATGCTGATGTTGCCGAAATCACCCCGGGTCAGTCCGCCCTCGTTGGCGATCGCGCCCACAATCGCACCCGGAGACACCTTGTGTTTGCGTCCGACAGCGATCCGATAGGTGGCGAAGTTGCCGCCACCCGACCGCGGCGCACGTTCCCGACGCTCGGGACGTTCACCCTTCGGCGGGTCGGGTGCCATCAGGAATCCACCGTCGCGGGTCTCGAGCGCCAGCGCGGCCGCGATGTCGGCCATCGCCACGTCGTTGTCGCGGGCGTAGTTCTCGATCAGTTGCCGGAACATGTCGAGATTCTCCGACGCGAGATTCTCGGTGATGGAGTCGGCGAAACGCGCGACGCGCTGGGCGTTGACGTCGTCGACGGATGGCAGATCGATCTCGGTGAGCGGTTGGCGTGTTGCTCGCTCGATCGCGCGCAGCAGGTGACGCTCGCGCGGTGACACGAACAGCAGGGCGTTACCCGATCGTCCGGCACGTCCGGTGCGTCCGATGCGGTGCACGTACGACTCGGTGTCGTGCGGAATGTCGTAGTTGACCACATGCGAGATCCGGTCGACGTCGAGTCCGCGGGCGGCTACGTCGGTGGCGACGAGAATGTCGATCCCGCCCGCCTTGAGCTGATTGATCGTCCGCTCGCGCTGGGCCTGCACCATGTCGCCGTTGATCGCGACCGCGGAGAACCCCCGCGAGCGCAACTTCTCGGCGAGTTCCTCGGTTGCCGACTTCGTGCGGACGAAGACGATCATCGCGTCGAACGTCTCGACTTCGAGGAAGCGCGTCAGGGCATCGAGTTTGCGCTGGTGAGACACCTGCAGATAGCGCTGGGTGATGTTCTGGGCGGTCGCGGTCTTGGCTTTGACCGTGATCTCCTGCGCATCGTGCAGGTATCGCTGGGCGAGCCGTCTGATCGCGCTCGGCATGGTCGCCGAGAACAACGCGACCTGCTTGTCGTCGGGAGTCTCGGCGAGAATGCGTTCGACGTCCTCGGCGAATCCCATCGTCAGCATCTCGTCGGCTTCGTCGAGCACGAGGAAGTCGAGTTGGGAGATGTCGAGTGTGCCCTTGTCGAGGTGGTCGATGACGCGTCCCGGCGTACCGACGATCACCTGCGCGCCACGCTTGAGACCGGCGAGCTGCACGCCGTAACTCTGTCCGCCGTAGATCGGCAACACACGTACATCGGGCATATGTGCCGAGTATTTGCCGAACGCTTCGGCCACCTGGAGTGCGAGCTCACGGGTCGGCGCGAGGATCAGCGCCTGCGGGCGTCGAATCTGCGGGTCGATCCGCGACAGGATCGGAATCGCGAACGCGGCGGTCTTGCCGGTACCGGTCTGGGCGAGACCGACAACGTCGCGACCCTCCATGAGCGGTGGAATCGTGGCCGCCTGGATGGGCGACGGGGTCTCGTAACCGACATCGGCGATGGCGTTGCGTACGCGTTCGTCGATGTCGAGATCGTCGAATGTGATCGACGGCGCATCTGTGGTCGGGCTGTCGGTCATGGTCTGCGTGTCCCGTTCATCGACTCATACTCTAATCCGCGGGCGGGCCAAAAGCGGCATTCACGTGCCGCACGGTCATGACCCGAGTCGATCACACCTGAATGTGATGAGCACCACTTTCCCTGCTACCCTCTGTGGCAACATATCCGAGCGGCATCCCGCCCGACCTCGACTATGTCCGTTATGTCTATGTCCGAAATGCCGGATACCACGTCCCAGGGGGCCACCTACATGCAGCAGTACGCCACTCCGTCGGATCTGACCGTCGAAGACAAGGCCACGCTGGTCGACACTCTGCTTCGTTATCGCGACGAACGCCCGACACTGCCATTGTTCAAGCGATTGTCGTCCGGTCAGTGGATCACAGTGACCGCCAAACACTTCGCCGACGAGGTCGACGGCGTGGCCAAAGGCCTCATCGCGTCGGGCATCGAGCCGGGCGACCGCGTCGCGATCTGTTCGGCCACGCGGTATGAGTGGTCACTCCTCGACTACGCCATCTGGCGTGCGGGCGCGACAACCGTCGCGGTGTACGAGACCTCTGCACCTGATCAGGTTCAGTACCTTCTCGACGACTCCGGAACCGTCGCGCTGATCGTCGAGGACGACAACCATCGCGACAAGTTCCGCGAGGTGACCGCCGCATTGCCGGCGCTTCGTGAGACCTTCGTCATCGACGACGGCGCGGTGAACGAGCTGACACAACGCGGCGCGGATGTTCCCGACTCCGAACTCGATTCGCGACACGCCAATACGGTGTCGTCCGACGCTGCGACGCTGATCTACACCTCGGGCACCACCGGCCGCCCCAAGGGTGTGGTGCTCACCCACGCGAACTTCCTCGCTGAATGCGCGGCGACCCGCGAGGCCGTCGGCTCGGGCCTCGAAGAGGGCAACTCGACGCTCCTCTTCCTACCGTTGGCGCACGTCTTCGCCCGTGTTATCGCCGTCGCGAGCCTCGAGAGCGGCGTGATCGTGGGTCACACCAGCGATATCCCGCACCTCGTCGAGCATCTCGCCACGTTCAAGCCGAACTACGTGCTGTCGGTGCCGCGCGTGTTCGAGAAGGTCTACAACTCCGCCAAGCAGAAGGCATACGACGGCGGCAAGGGATCGATCTTCGACAAGGCCGCCGACACCGCCATCGAGTACAGCGAGGCGTTGGAAAAGGGCGGACCGGGCATCGTGCTCAAGCTCAAGCACAAGGTGTTCGACGCCCTGGTCTACAACAAGCTGCGTGCCGCGCTCGGCGGCAACTGCGACGGTGCGATCTCGGGCGGAGCCCCGCTCGGAGCGCGCCTCGGGCACTTCTTCCGTGGCGCGGGTGTGCCGGTCTACGAGGGCTACGGACTGTCGGAAACCACGGCTGCAATCACCGCCAACAGCGAAGAGCACCAGCGTGTGGGTTCTGTCGGGCGGCCGATCCCCGGCGTGACCATCGCGATTGCCGACGAAGACGGCGAGGTTCTGGTCAAGGGACCTGTGGTCTTCACCGAGTACTGGCACAACCCCGACGCCACCGCCGACGCGATTCGCGACGGATGGTTCCACACCGGCGACGTCGGACGTCTCGACGACGGCTATCTCTACATCACCGGCCGTAAGAAGGAATTGATCGTCACCGCCGGCGGCAAGAACGTCTCCCCCGCCCAGCTCGAGGACTCGATCCGCGCGCATCCGATGATCAGCCAGTGCCTCGTCGTCGGCGACAACAAACCGTTCATCGCCGCATTGATCACCATCGACACCGAGGCGGTTCCCGGTTGGCTCGAGCGCAACGGGCTGCCTGCCGACACCCCGTTGACCGAGCTGGCCTCCAACGACAAGCTGCGCGCGGAGATCACCGAGGCTGTCGACGCCGCCAATGCGAAGGTCTCCAAGGCCGAGGCGATCAAGAAGTTCAACATCCTCGACACCGATTTCACGATCGATTCGGGCGAGCTCACGCCGACGATGAAGCTCAAGCGCAACATCATCCACTCGGCCCATCAGAAGGCGATCGCCGACCTCTACACGTGATCGCTTCGTAGATACTCACACCGCACCCCGCGTGGCCCTGCACGGCTGCGCGGGGTGTGGTCTTCTACGCTCGAATGACCATGACCCGTGATCTCGCCATCGACGCCACCCGCGGCGTCGCCATCTGGTCGATGATCACGGCGCACTTCGCGCTGGGGATGCGCATCGCCGAGCCAACGCACTCGTTCCCCTACGTCGACGGGATGTCTGCGTTCGTCCTGCTGTCGGGATTCGTTCTGGGCCTGGTGTATCAGCGGTGGATCGAACGCCACGGAGTGTGGTTCGCCTACCGACGTCTCACCAAACGGATCGTCGTGCTGTATGTCTGCCAGTTGACGATCGCGCTCGTGGCCGTCGCCGCGGCGATGGCCGGGCATCGGTGGCTGACGCTCCTACTTCCGATCGACGGGTGGGGTGAAGGAATCCGACTCGCGCTGAGAATGGACTACCTGCCCAGTGGGGGCAACATCTTGTTGCTGTACCTGGTGTTGATGGCGTCGGCGTATGTCGTGTTCCCCCTGCTGATGCGTGGATGGTGGGTCGCGGTGCTGTGCGCATCGATCGCGCTGTACGTGATCTCGCAGATTCACTCCCCGGACTGGTTTTTCCTGACCCAGTCGATGGCGTCTCCGCGGACGGAGAACTGGGCGGCGTGGCAGATCATGTTCGTGCCCGCACTGGTGATCGGCTGGAACTGGCGACGATGGCAGGGCGCCCGCTTCATCGACAGATATCTGCCAGCGATCCTTGTCGGGGCGGTCTGCGTCTGGTTGGTCTTCCACTACGTGATCGACACCGGCCCGTGGGCCGAACTCGAATCCCACTTCGCCGACAAGGTCAGCTTCGCGCCGGCACGCGCCCTGGGCGCCTGGGTCGTCGTACCCGCCGTGTACGGGGTGTTCCGCGCGCTGCTGCGGGTGTGGCATCACGACTGGTTGCGGCCTCTCGTGATGACCGGAGCGCGCAGCCTCGACTCATATGTCATTCAGGCGATCGCCCTGATCATTGTTCCGATCCACATCGCCCACCGCCCCTGGGACGAGACCACGTCGGTAGCCGTCACTCTGCTCGTCTTCGGTGCGTGCTGGGCGTGGGCGGAACTTCGACGCGCCGCCGAGATCGACAAGCTCCATCGACTTCCCGCGATCGCCTACCGCGCGGCTCACAGCCCCACCGCTCCGCGGACCGACAGCTCAGCATCTCCCACCTCGGAACGCGAACCTGTCGGCGAAGCCGTACCCGGTTGAGTTCCCGTAGCCGTTGACTGGTCCGGGTCCTGGCCGCGCTGCGCAGAAAGTTACACCCCTCGGGACCTCCGCATGTACCGGTACATGCGGAGGCTCCGAGGGGTGTGGTTTTCTGCGCCGCGATCCGAGCTATTCGAGCCGTGCGGGCTGCCTCAGCGGGCCACCCACGCACGCGCGATGTCGAGTCGCTGCCAGCCGCCGTTCGCTCCGGTCTTGTCGAGCGGATACCCGCCGGGCAACGCCGTACGCGCCAACAAGTCTCGCAGCTGCTGCGTCGACCACCCCGGATGAGCGGCCCGGATCAGGTTCTCGGCACCGGCCGGAACCTGAAGTGGCGCAGCGGGTCCGGTCGGCAGGAACGAGAAGGTCGAGCGCCGGCGGTAGCTGCTCAACGCGGCGTCGGTCCCTATGTAGGGCTGCTGGCAGCCGACGATGCGGCCGATCGGCGCACCGACCCGCGCAGCGAGTACCGACCGCAGTTCGGTCCGTGCCTGCGCCAGCAGCGTTGCGAAACTCGGGTCGGCGATGACCTCGGAAGTGATGTTCTCTGCAAGCATGCGCCCACCGATGACGTCGAGCGGGTAGTGCACGCCGAGCACGACGCGGTGATAACCGTACTCAGCGCCGCGGGCGAGAACCTGCGGCCCGACCTCGGGCAACATCGTCGCGATCAGGAAGGCCTGCGTGTAGCCCCAGGTGGTATGTCCCGACGGGTACGACCCGCTGCCGCGTACCGATTCATAGAGATCGGGACGGCCGTCGCCGTAGTGGCGGATGAGAGTGGGCGCCACCTCGAACGGCCGCCGGTAGTCGAAGTACTTCTTCTCCTTCGACGTACCGACGCGATCGCCGACCAATGCCTTGTCGCCGAGCAGCAGCTCACTCGTCTTCGGGAGCTGCCCGGCCTTGAGGGCGTCGAAGAATGCGGGCGAGAGCTTCGAGCCGAGGGCGTTGAAGATCGCGGGTCCCTCGATCGCGTAGTTGTCGTCGACCGCATACGCCGACACCTTCGGGCTCGCAGCATTGTTCACCGCGATGGTCTCGAGAAGGTTCTGCTGTTTGATCAGCGGGGACAGCGACGAGAACGCGTCGAGCGTCGCGATGTGATTCGCGGGCTTCGCCGTCGCGAACGGCGCCGACTTCTCGCCCGCGGTGAAGCCGCTCGACGCCGAGACCGTGGTCGGAGTGAACGCACAGGCCGCGGGAGCCGCAGTCGCGGTCGTGGGTACGAGCAACCCGACGGCAGCGATCGCGGGAACGACTGCGGCCGTGAGTAATCTGCGGCTTCCGAACCGACGCATATGGTGTTGCCTCCCCGAATGAGTTGCGCCCCATGGACGTCGGGGCCGGTCGCGAACCCTCTCAGATGACCAGCTCATGTCAACGACGAGGCGACGTCGCGGTGAACGTCAGGTGTCGGGCCCGGTCCCATCGGATCGGGGTCGGACAATCCGGTCGGGCTGATCGGTTGTGGTTCGCGTTCCGGTTGAGGCGGAAGTGGTCGGACGCTTGCTCAGCGAACCTCGTAGAGGATGCCCCGCCCGATGGCCTCACGGACGACGGGTAGCGCTGCCGCAGCGAGCGCGTCGGCGTCGACGTCGTGGAAGTCGGCGAGGAGTTCGATGAGTGCTCCCAGCGGCACCTGACCCCGGCAACCCGCCAGCAACGCCCGTGAGACCTCGTCGACGCCGAGGACGGCGCCCGGCCCACCCGGGCGCCGCACGGATGCTCCGATCTCCTGCCAGCCGTCGTCGCCCGGAAGCGACTGCGCGTCGAGGAATACCGGGGAGGTCTTCAGTCGAGCGGCGAGCAGAGCATTGTCGGAGGTGGTCCGGAGATAGTCGCGACGGTCCAGAAATGCCTTGGCCTCGGGACCGGTCACCTCCTCACCCGCGCCGGTGATCTCTTCGATCACGACGTCGGGCGGGCCGTCGGGTCCACCCCGACGATCCCGAAGCGTGATGACTCCCATGCCGATTCCCGCGATACGCTCTCGCTGGAACCAGTCGAGCCACGCCGATCCTCGCGCGGCGATCTGATCCGGTTCTTCGCCCGCGTCGGACAACCACAGCGAGATGTAGTCGACGGGATCGGCCAGCTCGCGCTGCACAACCCACCCGTCGAGCCCCGTCTCCGCGATCCACGAACCCACTCGATCGCGCCAGTCCGCGTCCTCGTAGACGATCCAGTTGGCAAGCAACTGCGCCGTGCCTCCGGGGTTCAGGCGCGCGGGCAACTCGCGGATCAGGCGCGCACACAGGGCGTCGCCCTCCATCCCTGAGTCGCGATACTCGTAGTCCTGCGACCCTGACCCGACGACGAACGGCGGGTTGGAGACGATCAGGTCGAAGCGCTCGTCGCCGACGGGCTCGAACAGACTGCCCTCGCGCAGATCCCAGGACATCCCGTTGAGGCGTGCGGTCGCGGCCGCCAGGGCAAGCGCGCGGGGGTTGGTATCCGTCGCGACGATCCGATCGGCGTGGGTTCCAAGGTGTAGCGCCTGGATTCCGCACCCGGTACCGAGGTCCAATGCCGACTCGACCGGGTCACGAATGATCGCCCGCGCCAACGAGATCGACGCTCCCCCGATACCGAGGACGTGATCGTGCCCGACAGGACCCGAACGCATCGCGGCGTCCTGATCGGAGACGACGAGGTAGTCGCGGACGTCGTCGGCGTGTGGTCGGATGTCGAGGATCGCGCGCACGCGCCCGTCGTCGACGAACTCGACGACCCCGTTCGCCGCGAGCGCATCCAGCGGCGTCGACGCAAACACCTGCTCGGCGGCCTCACGCGGCTCGTCAGAGCCGAGGAGGAAGAGGCGTATCAGCGTCGCGAGAGGTCGGCGTTCGGCAGGCGCCATCACGGTGGCACGCAGCGCAGGCCACCACACTCCCTTGCCGAGTGCGGCGTTGGCATCGTCACCGAGAAGTGCGGCGACTCCATCGGAGTTGTACTGCGCCGCACGCAGATCCGCTCCGAGTGAATCGACGACCGACAGGTCGTCGAGAGGAAGACGCCCGAACGCGGGGTCAGACATGCGTCACCGACCTTTCGATACTTCATGTGGCGACGTCCAGCAGACCACACGGCTGGGGCGGTGGCGGACGACACTCGGATCAATTCGCCGAGAAGTCTGTACGGGTTCCGTAAAGTGCCCTAACCTTCCGAGTGTCAGTCGAGACCTGATAGTGACCTTAGAGTTTCATTAAGGTTATGCTAACCTCACCAACTGAGCCGATGTGCTGGTGCTATCGGCGGGATGAGTTGAGCAGTCGGCAGACACCATTTCGGTGACACATGAGAAGAGAGTGCTTCATGGTGCGTGGCGTGGGTCGGGACCACCCGGTGGCAGCAGGACGATCGAGAACCGGGACGAAGTGGCTGGTCCGCGTCACCGCGGCAACGACGCTGTGTTCGGTCTTTGCCGCCGGCGCTACCGGTAACGGCACAGCAGCGGTGGTGGCAACGCAGGCCGCTCATCAGCAGCAAATCGCGACGCAAGCGGCACAGATCAAGGTAAAGCCGACAACGCGTCCCGCCGAGACATACGACGAGCGACTCGACCGGATCGGTAAGTCGAAGCGCTCACTGCTGGCAACACCCAAGGAGAACTTGGGCAAGGAAACCAGTTGTGTCAGTGCAGAATTCACTTCGCTCTCGGTGGTCTACGACTCGCTGTTCGAGTCGATCCTCCCGTCGCTTCCGCCCCAGCTGCAGCAGAACGCCTACGCCGCACGCGCCCAGGCGCATCGCGACATGGACCACATGAACGTCTCGACGCTGGCCATCTCCGACAGCCCGCTGGCCCTCGGCGCCGACTCCGACGACCCGGCTACCAAATACCGGAGCCCGATCTCTCAGTGGATCGTGGTGCAGCTCTTGAAGGTTCGCGACGGGAAGCAGAACGAGGCCATCCCGGTCAGCCGCATCACGCTGATGCAGGCCGTGGAAACCGCGTGGCTGTACTTGTTCACGACCGTCGTGGCGCCGGCCAAGGTGCTGTCGCAGATCGCGCCCATCTCGGGCAGTCCCTTCGACGAGACTCAACTGTCGGCGCTCTCGAACTTCATCACCTGGAAGAGCATCCTGCAGATCGGCGTCTCCGCCAGCGCGCTCGGCGCCCAGTACACCTACCAGGCGATCGCCAGCTCGATGATCAACCAGTGCGTCGCGCGAGTCACGAAAGAACAGAAAGACGACGCCGGCCGTCCGAGTGAGACCGTTCGCTACAACATTCCGATCCCGGCGATCGTGCAGGACATCGCCGATCAACTCGCACTCGCCGACAACAAGACCTGTGCGCCCGTCGGTTCACTTCCGCTGTCGCGCATCGTGACCCGCACCTCCGACTACGCGCAGACGATGGTCACCACCGAGGCGCAGAAGCGCAACATCCGCAACGAGACCAAGCGCATTCTCTCGACGATGCGCTCGACCCCGATCCCGCACAACCTGATTCCTGCCGATCCCGCGGACTTCAACACGGCGGAATCGATCGCCTCCTACATCGGCACGATCATTCCCTACGTCGGCGGCGCACCCCTCGACATCGCGTTGGGCCTCGGACACAACATCGGCCAGGGCGACAACCTCGCGGCGACGGTACCGCTCTCCGACCTCACCGTCACCAAGGGAATGACCGCCGCGTACTACTCGCTGTACCTCTCGCTGTATCTGTTCAGCACCGCTGGAGGTCTTGTTGAGGGCGAGGTGCTGCCAAAAGGTCTTCCGCTCACCCCCGTGCGCCTGCTCAACGCGGCTGGCTCGGCAGCCATCACGTACGGACTCGTCAACTACCACAACGTGATCCGCTCGATGTGCCTGCGCGAGGACGACACCACCGGAACAGGCCTCGGAGCCGAGCAGCACAAGAAGCTGCGCGACGCCAAGGACGGCGCGCGCACCGAGAAGGCCGCCGACGAGAAGGCGCTCGCACCTGCCGCACCGAGCACGTCGGCGCGGGTACCCGCCGGGGACGATCAACGTCGCACCGCGGCACCGACGACCACGTCGAAGAAGCCAGCCATCACCCCGGTGCCCGGCCTGCCCTTCACGATTCCGGCTGCCGGCTGATCCTGGCCTCGTATTGTCGCTGATGTTGGTCATGGATTTCCTGACCAACGTCAGCGGCAATCCCTCGCGCACGACGTAGGGTGGCGCGTGTGCGGTTCGGTGCGCGCAAGCAGAACCCGACCACCTCGCTACGGCGAGGCCCTGGTCCATCGCATCCTGTCAGCGCACGGCCGCTGGTCGGTCTGACGTCGCCACGACCATGGGTCTACGACCTCACTGTGCGCCCCGATTCCGAAGTGGTTGCCGGACTCGACGGCTGCGATCTCGTCGGGCGTGTCGTCGGAGAAGACGACGAGCTGACCTACGCCATCCATGCCGTCTTCGACCCCGACGAACACGACGTGCGGAACTCGTACGCCGCGACGGCCGTAGCTCTCGATCTCCAATTCGACGACGGCCACACACTTTCCGAGAGGGCGGTGCTCGACCAGCACGGCGTCGAACTCGATCCGCGTAGTCAGTACCTGTCTCGGACTATTGCGGTGGATCAGTGGACTCTGGAGAGAGTGCGACTCACCGGATGCGCGGGTCTGAGGATCGTCGGGGTGGCGCTTCGGTGTGCGCCGCCACCACGAATCATCAAGAGTCACAAGCAACGTCGGCTCAGGGGATTCGTCGACGACGTGTGTCTGCGTCCGCGCAGCGTGCCGCCCCCGGAGCGCATTCATCGCGTTCGCATCACACGCGGAACGCACTCCAGTGACCGCTTCTCGCGCGGTAACTGCGCGCCGCTTGTCGCTCCCCCGCACGGGTCGGTGTTCGGTCTGCCGATGACCGACGCGGGCAATCGAAGATGGCCGTACTCATACCACGAAGCCAACGACGCCGAGAACCGTTCGCACCTCAACGCTTTCGCGACCTCACACATCCCGAGTCCGTGGATGGGTGATCGTGGTGTGCTCCAATTTTTTCCCAGTACACTTGCCCACCCGGCGCTGGATCGCAGCGATCGCGCACTCGAGTTCTCGCACCACGACGAATCCGATCGTCCGGACCGCTACGCCGTGCCACTCGGCGGCGGCTCCGCGGCCGGCGGTGTCGACGCCGAACTCACCGCGGGCACGTGGTCGGTGTGGCTGCGGGTTGGCTTTCCCTCCGATGTCGGGTCACTGATCTTCGATCAGCTCGACGGGCGCGGATCGCTGGTGTTGTCCGACGCCTCACGGGGTGTGATCACCGGATTCGTCGACGGCCCAGGCGGTTTGGTCGATGTGCCACGCATGTACTTCGCTGCCCGCGTCGATGTTCCCGTCACGGCAACAAGCCATGCACCCGGTCGTCACGAACGCAGTGCGGTACTCGGCTCGGTCACCCTCGACGTGGCGCAGCGTCGAAGCGCTGTGCTCGCCGTCGGGACGTCATTCATCGGTGTCGATCAGGCAGCCCGCAACCTCGACTATGACATCTGGCTTGCCGGAGGCGGTTTCGATGCGATCTGGTCACGGAGCCGCGCCGCCTGGGACGCTGTCCTCGGTCGCCTCGATATTCGTGGCGCAAGCGATGACCAACTCGTCACCGCATACTCCAGTCTTCATCGAGTTCACCTCTACCCCACCATCGCCCATGAGAACGTCGGAACTCCGGACAACCCACGGTGGGCGTACGCAGACCCCTTCGTTCCGCCTGTCGACGACGGACCGACACTGACAGCGCGTCCCGTCGTCGACGGCAAGCTCACCGTGACCGACGGCTTCTGGGACTCCTATCGTGCGAGCTGGCCACTACGTACCCTCGTGTGGCCAACGGAGACAGGAGAATTGGTCGACGGCTTCGTCGAACACTTTCGACGAAGTGGTTGGACGAGCAGATGGTCGGCTCCCGGGCCTGCCGACATCATGACCGGCACGAGCAGCGACGCCGTATTCGCCGACGCCGCGCTCGCCGACCTACCGGGACTCGACCTCGAGAATGCCTACGACGCCTGCCTCCGCAATGCGACCACCCCGTCGTCGAATCCCCGTGTTGGCCGAAAGGGAATGTCACGCTCGCTGTTCCGGGGGTTCACCGACACCGACACAGCCGAGGGAATGAGCTGGACCGTCGACGCGGCGATCAACGACGCAGCGATCGCCACCTTCTCACGTCTACTCGCACAACGATTCCCCGCGCACCCTCGGAGTGAGGAGTTCCGCGCCAACGCGCTGTGGTTCGACGCGCGAGCGGCGTCGTACGCCACCGTCTTCGACGCCGAGACCGGCTTCTTCCGCGGGCGAGAACGCAATGGGGATTTCCGCCCGGTCCGCGACTTCGACCCACGCAGGTGGGGCGTCGACTACACCGAAACCAACGCCTGGGGAACCGCATTCACCGCACCGCACGACGGGGCGGGACTTGCGACGCTACACGGAGGACGAGCGGCGCTCGAGAAGAAGCTCGACGAGTTCTGCGCGACTCCCGAAACCGGCAGCGCCGACATGCGCGGGTCGTATCCCGTTGTGATCCACGAGATGCGAGAGGCCCGCGACACCCGCATGGGCATGCTCGCCCTCTCCAACCAACCCGCACACCACATTCCGTTCATGTACGCCCATGCCTCTACGCCGGGCAGCTTCGCCCACGCGAAGACCCAGTCACTGGTTCGCGATGCCACGCAACGACTGTTTCTCGGATCGGAGATCGGGCAGGGGTACCCGGGCGACGAGGACAACGGCGAGATGTCGGCGTGGTACCTCTGGGCGGTGACGGGGCTCTATCCGCTGTCGATCGGCTCGGGCGAGTACGTGATCACCGCTCCGACGTTCCCGTGGATCAGGTGGACGTTGGACAACGGCGCCACACTCACCGTCGACGCTCCTGCGGCGTCGACGACCAATCGCTACATCGAATCCGTGACCATCGACGGGCAGGCGTGGAACCACATCACCGTGTCTCGGGAACTACTGATGCGGGGCGCAGACATCACCATCGCACTCGGCCCGGCGCCCACGACGTGGGCCGCGGGCACGGTTCCGGCATCGGCAACTCCACAGGACACGGTTCCCCAGCCACCTCGCGACCTGACGAGTCCGCGGACCGCTCCGACGTGTGCACGCGGCCCAGCAGACGCAACGGCCGTCTTCGACGACGATTCGTCGACGCCGCCGCTCCTGCTGCGAGCCGATCACGCAGTCGGCTGGGAGTTCGACGCCCCGACCCTCGTCGACCACTACACCGTCACCCCACACTCGGCGGGCGAACTGGGGTGGCTGATCGAGATTCTCGACGACGCCGACGCGTGGATCCGAGTCGACGAACGGAGAGTGTCTTTCCGCTGGGACCGGCAGACCCGCGTCTTCGCGCTGCCGACGCCGACCGCCACGTCGGAGATCCGACTGCGGACACTCGACGACGTCGAGCTGGCCCAGTTGGAGTTCTTGCGGTTGACCAGCGGCGGTGCGACTCCTGAGGTCTTGATCAGTTAGCCGTGGACAGCTTCTTCAACGTTGCGCGGGCCTGTTTACGCACTTCGCTGTCAGGGTCGTCAACATACTGCTCGATGATCGGCCGCAGTCCCGACGGAAGCGGCCTGTACTGGCGGATGTACTTGATCCCCAGGGCACGCACGCTGGGATCGTCGATCTGGTCAACGACGATCTGCAAACCTTCGGGCAGCCCCTGCTTGACGAGCCACTCGAGGATCGCGACCCGACCCGACCCCAGAGACCGATCAGCACCGAGCCTCGCCATCTGCTCGTAGTCACTCGGCACAGCAAGGTAACGAAGCGCGTTCCCGATCGCGTACGAATTCACCTCTGGCAGTGGAGGATTCAAGTAGTACTGCTCCATCAGCAATGGAACAGCTTCCGTACCCATCGCATCGATCGTCGTGAGTGCGCGATATAACCCAGATCGAAAATTCGCAAGATCACGATGATCGGTCAATCCTGAGTACTCTTCGACATTCCGCACCCAATCAATCAACATGGGAATCAGCGCCGGATACCGTTCGCTCGTTCTAGTAAGGTCATTCATAGTCCGAAAAGGCAAACGACTACGCTTCCCCGCTTTTTTGATGTCCGAGGACAGCGCGGCGTGGGCCGCTATCCACTCAGGTGGTGGCGACATGTCATCAAGTTCCTCGTTGCTCGACGACCGGTCCTTGGTTCCCGATAGCCAAATCTTGCATCTTGATCTGACCCGACCGCGCGAGAACAGCAAGCTACTCCGATTCATCCGGCAACTCTTCGATTTCGGAAATCTCGAACTGCGTTGAATCCTCCGACGCTCCGTGATCTACATCGCGCGGCACGGCCTTGCCCATCGCATTCTCCACAAGGTCACACAATCGGCGCCGACGCTCTGTGAAGTAGGAAGTGAAGTCGTCGGCGCGCAACGATCCAGCTGGAACCAGGTGGGCCTCCACCAGTGCATTCAGCTTCGACGGGTCGATCTGCGCCTTCTTCTCAATCTGCGCGAGATAGACCGAGGGTGCGGCGCCACCAATTGTGCGATTGGTTACGGCGGAGATCGCAGTCTTGTTCACGATGCTCTCGCGACGTTCGTCGTCGATCTTGTGATTTTCACACCACTTCTTCGGGAAGATGTGGTGAATGTCGACCGCCAAGTTTGCGTACTGCACCTTGTCGAGAGCTTTGTCTTCCATCCAGTCTCGCGCCGAGTTGCCCAGCAGGAGGGCGTAGATACCTTTGTAAGCGGCCGCATTTCGAGTCCGAAGGGAGTGGAGGCGCGACTCCACGAACGTGGCGTCATTGACGGTATTGGGCACCGGAGCAGTCGAGTCGCCCCGCGCCCAATCCGGTACTTGTTCGAGGTCGCGCACGAACCGCGTTTCGCTGGCGCCACCGTAGAGCTCTCCGAGAATCCCACACCAAAACCAGCGAACCAACTTCTCACGGGGACCGAGGAGGTCGGCGTCGTGGCCCATCGCCACTCGAATAGCAGCGAGCGGTACCAGTTGCTTGGGATATGGCAAGAATCTGGTGTCGAAGACGTGCCGGTCCGCCATGAAGTCCGACGCCCAGATGAATGCTTCGCGGAGCGGACCGACCCATTCCAGGTAGTCGTCGAGCGAGAGTTTCAGGACGTCTTCGCGCTTCGCGGACACTGCGGGCGGCCTCGGACCGGTGTAAGCGAGATTGCGTTTGCGGGTTGTGAGCAGGGTAACGGCCTGCAGAAAGTCGGTGTTCTCCAAGCCGGCGAGCACGGGATACCCGGCGAACTTCGCCTGCGTCTCCTTCCAGTCGTCGTTCAGGCGGAAATCTGTGCCGTGAGTTCGGTAGTAGTCGGGGTCGCCCGCAAAGGTGGCGGTCAACAACTCGAACACATTGAGCGGGAGCCCGCCGACGTTGACCCGCTCGAAGACCGTCGCCACTGCCCCTTTACTGGTGTCCTTGTCGAGCTCGATCGCCGGGATGTTGTACGCGCCGGCTGGTTTGATGATGTTGTTGTTGAACGCCTTCGCAAGCTCGAGATCCTTCAGCTCGAACAGCCACGACATAGCGTCCCCGAAAACCAAACTCACCGGAAACAACCCGGCCGCCTGCTGTTTTTCAGGTGTCGACGCGTCGCGGACGATGTCTTTGCCAAAATTCGTCCGCTCGATTCCGTCACCGGGCAGCGACAACACCGCCTCGTCGATACGATCCTCACCCAGGACGGCGACGTGCATGTCGATGAAGTAGCGGCGATCCATGCGTTTGCCCCGGCTGTCCATGGTGTGCACCACGCCATCGCCGGTCAGCGCTTGCGTCAGTGAGGTCAACCGCTGCTGTCCGTCCAACAACAACGACTCTGCGTGCGTACCGATCGGCACGTCGGTTCCCTCGATCGGGCGGGGCTTGAAGCGAATCTGGTCGTTGCCGGTATTGAGAAGCATCACCACACCCAACGGGTGACCACGAAGCACGGTCACCAGCAGCTGCCGAATTCGTTCGTCCTCCCACTTGTAACCCCGTTGAAAATCGGGCAGCTGAATCTTCCCCGACTCCGCCCACTTCAGAAACTCACTGAGCTCATACAGCGGCGTCTGGAATCCCATCAGAATGCCTCCCACTCGTTGTGAAGTCGGATCACGTTGTGCCGAGCTCACGGTCTACGCCAGACCAAGGACACGTCACCAGATCGTCCAACTACTACTCGATGACTGATCTCCGCCGCGATGGTATTGGGCAGAACTGACACAGAGGCTCGAACGTGGAGGGTGTGCACGTCCGTGGCTTGAAGCGCTCAAGCGTTCAACGACCCAGCTGGTGCGCGAGGGGGGACTTGAACCCCCACGTCCGTAGACACTGGAACCTAAATCCAGCGCGTCTGCCAATTCCGCCACTCGCGCGTGCGCGGTCAACAGTACCGGTCGCGCGGCGATACACCCAGGCCAGGTACCGTCAAGGGTATGTCTACTACGCGTCGTGGTGCTCGCAGGCACCGCCCGGCACTGTTGGTGCTGGTGGCGCTCGCCGCTGTCGTGTGCCTCGGCATGGCGTGGTGGCAGTGGGATCGTTTCGAGTCGTCGGGCGGCACCGGTCAGAACCTGGGTTACGCGCTCCAATGGCCGGCGTTCGCCGTCGCGTTCGTTTGGGCATACCGCCGGTTCGTCGTGCTCGAAGCGGATCCGGAGGAGGTCGAGAAGCTCAAGCCGAAGGGCGTGACGGAGATCCCCGACGGCATACTTCCCGAGCGGGCAACCACCCCGAGCGCGTCGTCGTTCGCCGCGAATCCCGCGCGCGACGATTCCACACTCACCGACTACAACCGGTACCTCGCCGAGCTCGCCGCCACAGACCGAGAGCGCACCGAGGCGCACCCGGTCACCACGCCCGCGACGACCCGCGAGTCCACACAGACGGAGGAACACCACAGGTGAGCAGCGAGACCCCACAGAGCACCGAAACCGCCCGGTCCACACAGACCGCCACGCCCGTCGCGAAGGTGAAGAGCGCACTGACTCGCTATCGCGTGCTCGCGTGGATCACCGGTATCTGGCTGCTGCTGTTGGTCGCCGAGCTGATCCTGCGTTATGGCTTCGGCAATCACGTGTTGGACTTCGTCCCGCCGGTACACGGCTGGATCTACTTCATCTACCTCGTCTGCGCGATCGACCTCGGCATCAAGGTGCGCTGGTCGGTCGGCAAGATCATCGTGACCGCCATCGCGGGCACCATCCCCTTTCTCTCCTTCTATGTCGAGCACATCCGGTCGAAGGAAGTAAAGGCGCAGTTCAACCTGACCTAAGGCACGCGCAGCTCTGCGTTCACGCGAGCGCGGCTGACTGGCGGGGTGCGCATCGTCCAGTTGGCCAACTTCTACGGTGAGCGCTCCGGAGGACTGCGCACGGCCGTCGACCGCTGGGGTGCCGGCTACGTCGCCGCCGGACATGACGTGACGCTCGTCGTACCGGGAAGCGAATCCCGGGAAGACCTGATGCCGTCGGGAGTAGTGAAAATCTCGGTGCGCGCGCCGGGCATCCCGTTCTCCGGCGGCTACCGCCTGGCATCTGCTCGACGCGTCGCCGACGTCCTTGCTTCGATTCGCCCCGACGCGCTCGAGTGTCGGACCGGCTGACGCTGCGCGGCTTCGGTGACTGGGCTCGACGCCGCGACATCCCGTCGGCGATGGTGTCGCACGAGCGGCTCGACAGGCTGCTCGCCATGGCGATGCCGGCCCGGACCGCACGGGCATTGGCCGATCGGGCAAACGCCGCGACCGCCAACTCGTATGACTCCGTGGTGTGCACCACCGGGTTCGCCGCCGCTGAGTTCGAACGTATCGGAGCCAGCAACGTGGTCCGCGCACCGCTCGGCGTCGACCTGGAGCAGTTCGCGCCACACCACCTCGACCCCACACTGAGTGCCCGCTGGACCGACGGATCGACGACGCTGCTGGGCCACTGCGGCCGACTGTCGATGGAGAAGCGTGCGGACCGCTCCATCGCGGCCGCTGCCAAACTCCATCGCGCGGGGCTACCCGTGCATCTGGTCATCGCGGGAGACGGGCCCATGCGCGGCGCCCTGCAGCACGCCGCCAGGGGCCTACCCGTCACTTTCCTCGGCCACCTGCGTGACCGGCGCGAGGTCGCCGCGCTGTTGGCCAGCACCGACGTCTCGTTTGCTCCCGGCCCGCATGAGACATTCTGTCTGTCGGCGTTGGAATCGCTCGCGTCGGGGACGCCGGTCGTCGGATCGCGGTCGTCCGCCGTCGCGGGGATGGTCGACGAGTCGTGCGGCGCACTCGCCGACAATTCGGGGACAGGGTTCGCACACGCCGTCGAGCGTGTTCTGTCGATACCGCGTTCCGAACGTGAAGGGGCCGCTCGCGCGCGAGCTGCGCAGTTCACGTGGCCCGATTCGGTCTCACGGATGCTCGCGGTCCACAGCGGCAGCGCAGGCTGACGGTAGCCCCTTGCCGCGACGCCCGGTCCGTTGCGCGCCGTCGACCCTCAGGCCAGGGCGCGCAGCGCAGGAACCAACTGCGCCAAGGCTTTTCCGCGATGACTCAGTGCGTCCTTCTCCGCCGGAGCCAGCTCGGCGGCAGAGCGTCCGGCAGCTACCGCGTCGTCGGGAATGAAGAGCGGATCGTAGCCGAAGCCGTTGGAGCCCTGCGGTTCTCGCGCGAACACGCCGCGCCACTCGCCGCGCACGACGGTCTCGTCGCCCGACGGCGACACCAAGGCACACGCCGACACGAATGCCGCGCCGCGTCTGTCATCGGGTGTGTCCGAGAGTTGCGCCAGCACCAGCGCGTTGTTGGCCGCGTCGTCGCCGTGTACGCCACTCCATCGAGCCGAAAGCACGCCGGGCATCCCGTTGAGTGCGTCGATCTCGATTCCCGAATCATCTGCGAGACAAGGCAACCCGGTTGCCCGCGCGCCCGCTCTGGCCTTGATCAACGCGTTGTCCTCGAACGTCGCGCCCGTCTCGGGTTCTTCGGGGTACTCGGGCACGGCGTCGAGCCCGATCACCTCGAGGCCCGTGAGGCCTGCGGCGTCGACGACCCGCTGAAGCTCGGCCAGCTTCTTACGGTTGCGACTCGCGAGGAGTACCTGCGACATCGAGTCAGGCCGGCTCTGGCAGGGTGCCGGGATACGGGAGCGCGAGCGCCTCGCGCTGTGCCACGAACAGCTTGTCCGTCCCGATCTCAGCCATGTCGAGCAGCTTGTCGAGGGTGGCACGCGGGAAGGTCGCGCCCTCGCCCGTGCCCTGCACCTCGACGAGGGTTCCGGCATCGGTGGCGACGACGTTCATGTCGACCTCGGCGCGCGAATCCTCCTCATACGGGAGATCCAATCGCACTCGTCCATCGACGACGCCGACGCTGACGGCGGCGATCATGCACGAGAGCGGCTGCGGATCCGACAGTCGCCCAGCAGCTTTGAGCCACGTCACCGCGTCGGCGAGTGCGACGTAGGCGCCGGTGATCGACGCGGTGCGCGTGCCGCCGTCGGCCTGCAGGACGTCGCAGTCGAGGGCGACGGTGTTCTCGCCGAGCGCGCTCAGGTCGATGCACGCGCGCAGCGAACGTCCGATCAGTCGACTGATCTCGTGGGTACGTCCCCCGATCTTGCCCTTGACCGACTCGCGGCGTGAACGCTCGTGGGTCGCGGCGGGAAGCATCGAGTACTCGGCGG